>NZ_JACBWZ010000045.1 GCF_013870595.1 Streptomyces sp. WELS2
CGCACCACGCAGCCGAGCGCGGACCGCACCTCGGCCTCGTGGTCGCGGACGCCGAGGGCGGCGAGCGGCGGCAATCGCCGGGGAGGTGGCCGGGGCAGTTCGAAGGACATCCGGGAGCGGCGGCGGGCGGTGACCTCGGCGGGTGTGCCCGAGGCGGCGGTCCGGGACTCGTGCAGGACGGCGAGCCGGTCGGCCAGGTCCTCGGTCTCCCGGAGGCAGTGCGTGGTGAGCGGCACGGTGGTGTCCTGGTCGCGCAGTTCGCGTTACCAGCGCCCAGGTGTCCCGGCGGCCCCCGGCGTCGGGACCGGTGGTCGGAGCCCGGTCCAGGCCTGCACCCCGGCCTCCGGCCGGGTCCCGGTGGTGCAGCCGGCCCACATCCGGGCGGTCTCCGCGACGGCCGGTTCGGCCGGGGAGCCGCCTTCCTGGAGCATCTCGCCGGTGCGGCGAGCCCCTCCGGCAGTTCGGCCGTCGAGGTCTTTCCGGCGCCGTTGGTGCCCAGCGGGCGAAGATCTCCCCGCGCGCCACGGAGAAGCTGATTCGACGTCACCGCCGCGCACGACAAATGTCAGCACCGGACCGGAGCACGAAAAGACCCCGGTCCAGTGGACCGGGGTCTCATTCCCGAGCGGACGACGAGGCTCGAACTCGCGACCTCAACCTTGGCAAGGTTGCGCTCTACCAACTGAGCTACGTCCGCATTGCTCCCGATCGGCTCTCACCGAGCGGTGCGAGCACCAGCCTACCTGATCCACCACGGTGGTCGTGTCGGCGGTGCAGAGCGGGTGACAGGAATCGCACACTGCGCCTTCCCCCTGGAAGGGGGATGTTCTGCTACTGAACTACACCCGCGTGTCCTCGGGATCCGGCCTGTCGGCCTCGCCCCTCGGCGTGTCCCAGACATTAGCCGATCATCGGGGGGGTAGCGCAAGTCGGCTCCCTCCCGGTCCCGTATGTCCCAAGTGCACGGCTCCCAGGGCCCGCTGACGGACCCTGGGTGCCACCCCTTCGCGGGCTCACTGCGCGGCGGTGAACGCCTCGTAGACCTTCTTCGGGATGCGTCCCCGGGCCGGGACGTCCATCTTGTTGGCCTGGGCCCAGGCGCGGACGGCCGCCGGGTCGGGGGCGACCTCCGTCTGCTTGTACGCCTTGCCGGACCGCGACCGCTTGCGGCCGGCCTCGACGTAGGGCGCGAGCGCCTTGCGCAGTTTCTTGGCGTTGGTTTCGTTCAGGTCGATCTCATACGACTTGCCGTCGAGTCCGAAGGCGATCGTTTCCGCCGCTTCCGAGCCGTCGATGTCGTCAAAGAGAGTGACCACGACCTTTTGCGCCACGAATATCGGTCCCTTCGTGCGGCACGTCGTTACAGCTCAACGCCGATGACGTGCCGAGTATCGGCTATTGCCAATTCATTTGTACAGTGCCCGGCAATGAAATGTGAAGCCCGACTAAATCCGTCCGCGTGTCCGGGCGCAATAGGGGCGGGCGGGCGGACTGTGGAACTTTCCCAGAACTTTTCGCGGGTGCACGGCTTCGACACCCGATCGTGATGCGCCTCACGTACTTTCCTCCAACTCTACCCGCGTAGAAATTTTGTGCGGGTAGTCTGAAGGGACCTGCTCAGCACCACACACCGGGAGTGCCAGTGGCACGCGTCGTAGTCGACGTCATGCTCAAGCCGGAGATCCTCGACCCCCAGGGCCAGGCGGTCCAGCGTGCGCTGCCCCGCCTGGGATTCGAAGGGATCTCGGACGTACGTCAGGGAAAGCGTTTCGAACTGGAAGTTGACGGGCCGGTCGACGAGGCCGCCCTCGCCCGCATCCGCGATCTTGCGGAATCCTTCCTCGCCAACACCGTGATCGAGGACTTCACGGTCCGGGTCGACGAAGTCGCGGAGGCGGCCAAGTGACCGCTCGTATTGGCGTCGTCACTTTCCCGGGCAGCCTGGACGACCGGGACACCCAGCGCGCGATCCGCCTCGCGGGCGCCGAACCGGTCGCCCTGTGGCACAAGGACAAGGACCTCAAGCAGGTCGACGCCGTGGTCCTGCCCGGCGGCTTCTCCTACGGCGACTACCTGCGGGCCGGGGCCATCTCCCGGTTCTCGCCGGTGATGGACACCGTGATCGAGCAGGCGAAGGCCGGGCTGCCGGTCCTCGGCATCTGCAACGGCTTCCAGGTCCTCACCGAGGCCCACCTCCTCCCGGGCGCGATGCTCGGCAACGACCACCTCCACTTCATCTGCCGCGACCAGAAGCTGCGGGTGGAGAACGCGGAGACGGCCTGGACCGGCGACTACCGCGCCGGACAGGAGATCCACATCCCGCTGAAGAACATGGACGGCCGGTACGTCGCCGACGAGTACACGCTCGACAAGCTGGAGGCGGAGGGCCGGGTCGTCTTCCGTTACCTGGACTTCAATCCGAACGGCTCGCTGCGGGACATCGCCGGCATCACCAACGAGGCCGGGAACGTCGTCGGCCTCATGCCGCACCCCGAGCACGCCGTCGAGCCGCTGATCGGTACCGGCCGTACCGACGGGCTCCCGTTCTTCACCTCGATCCTCAAGAAGCTGGTCAACGCATGAGCCGGACGCCTCTGGACACGGTCGAGCACGCGGCCGCGACCCCCGACGTCGAGCTGCCCTGGGCCGAACTCGGCCTGAAGAAGGACGAGTACGAGCGGGTGGTGGAGATCCTCGGCCGCCGCCCGACCGGCGCCGAACTCGCCATGTACTCGGTCATGTGGTCCGAGCACTGCTCGTACAAGTCCTCCAAGGTCCACCTGCGCCAGTTCGGCGAGAAGGCGCCGCGGAGCGACGCGCTGCTCGTCGGCATCGGCGAGAACGCGGGCGTGGTCGACGTCGGCCAGGGCTACGCCGTGACCTTCAAGGTCGAGTCGCACAACCACCCCTCGTACGTCGAGCCCTACCAGGGCGCGGCCACCGGTGTCGGCGGCATCGTCCGCGACATCATCGCGATGGGCGCCCGCCCGGTCGCGGTCGTGGACCCGCTGCGCTTCGGCGCCGCCGACCACCCCGACACCAAGCGCGTCCTGCCGGGCGTGGTCGCGGGCATCGGCGGCTACGGCAACTGCCTGGGCCTTCCCAACATCGGCGGCGAGGTCGTCTTCGACGCCTGCTACCAGGGCAACCCGCTGGTCAACGCCGGTGCCATCGGTGTGATGCGGCACGAGGACATCCACCTCGCCAAGGCCTCCGGCGCGGGCAACAAGGTCATCCTCTACGGCGCCCGGACCGGCGGCGACGGCATCGGCGGCGCGTCGATCCTGGCCTCCGAGACCTTCGACGACGCCAAGCCCTCCAAGCGCCCCGCCGTCCAGGTCGGCGACCCCTTCCAGGAGAAGCTCCTCATCGAGTGCACCCTGGAGGCGTTCAAGGAGAAGCTGGTCGTCGGCATCCAGGACCTCGGCGCGGCCGGCCTGTCCTGCGCGACGAGCGAGCTGGCGTCCAACGGCTCCGGCGGCATGCGCGTGACGCTGGACGACGTACCGCTGCGCGACTCGACCCTGTCTCCCGAGGAAATCCTCATGAGCGAGTCGCAGGAGCGCATGTGCGCGGTCGTGGAGCCGGAGAAGGTCGACCGCTTCCTCCGGATCTGCGAGAAGTGGGACGTCATCGCCACCGTCATCGGTGAGGTGACCGACGGCGACCGGCTGGAGATCTTCTGGCACGGCGAGAAGATCGTGGACGTCGACCCGCGCACGGTCGCGCACGACGGCCCGGTCTACGAGCGCCCGTACGCCCGCCCCGACTGGCAGGACGCCCTCCAGGCGGACGACGCGAACAAGCTGGCCCGCCCGGAGACGAGCGAGGAGCTGAAGGACCAGGTCCTGAAGCTGGTGGCGTCCCCGAACCAGGCCTCCAAGAAGTGGATCACGTCCCAGTACGACCACTTCGTGCAGGGCAACACCGTCCTCGCCCAGCCCGAGGACTCCGGCATGATCCGCGTCGACGAGGAGACCGGCCTCGGCGTCGCGATCGCCACGGACGGCAACGGCCGGTACGCCAAGCTCGACCCGTACACGGGCGCGCAGCTGGCCCTCGCCGAGGCCTACCGGAACGTGGCCACCACGGGTGCCAAGCCGCTGGCCGTCTCCGACTGCCTGAACTTCGGCTCGCCCGAGGACCCCGCGGTGATGTGGCAGTTCGCGGAGGCCGTGCGCGGTCTCGCCGACGGCTGTCAGCAGCTCGGCACGCCCGTGACCGGCGGCAACGTCTCGCTCTACAACCAGACGGGCGAGGCGGCGATCCACCCGACCCCGGTCGTGGCCGTCCTCGGCGTGATCGACGACGTGGCCCGCCGCACCCCGGTCGCCTTCCAGGAGGAGGGCCAGCTGATCTACCTCCTGGGCGACACCCGCGAGGAGTTCGGCGGCTCGGCCTGGTCCCAGGTGATCCACGACCACCTCGGCGGTCTGCCCCCGGCGGTGGACCTGGAGCGGGAGCGGCTGCTGGCCGAGATCCTGATCTCCGCCTCCCGCGACGGCATGATCGACTCCGCGCACGACCTGTCCGACGGCGGTCTGATCCAGGCGGTCGTGGAGTCCGCGCTGCTCGGCGGCATCGGCGCCCGCCTGGTCGTCCCCGACGGCCTGGACGCCTTCACCTTCCTCCTGTCGGAGTCGGCCGGCCGCGCCATCGTCGCCGTCCCGCGCTCGGAGGAGATCCGCTTCACCGACATGTGCGGCGCGCGGGGCCTGCCGGCCACCCGCATCGGCGTGGTGGACGGTGACTCGGTGGAGATCCAGGGCGAGTTCTCCCTCACCCTCGAGGAACTCCGCAAGGCCCACGAGGAGACGATCCCGGCGCTGCTGGCGTAAGCGGCCGTATGCCGAACGGGTCCCGCCCGGACCAGCGCGTCCGAGCGGGACCCTTGGCTCAGCGCACGTAGTTCTTCAGAATCTCGGTGTCCAGCTCGATGCCCATCGGGCCGGGCAGGGCCACCTTCTCGCCGACCTTCGCGGTGTGGACGTCGCGGTAGCCACCGATCTGCCGGTCCGGCCCGCTGTGCACGGTGAGCGTGCGGGAGTCCCGGTCGATCAGGAGGTAGAGCGGCCACCTTCTTGACCCCGATCCGTCCGTTGACGAACTCCAACGTGACGGTCTCGGGAGCGGCGGAGGCGATCGCTTCGAACTCCCGCACCGACATCTGAGACGTGCGCTCGGCCATAACCGTCATGTTGCACCCCCTTCCAGGCGCAGGCCAGTGTTGTCCGGTCCCGGCGTCGCCGAGGCGGGTCCCGACACCGACCATCCGCACGAGTGATCGACGGCAGAGACCCGCATAGGCTCGGCTCATGCCAACAGCCAGGAAGCGTCTGCGTAGTTACGACCCCGCCAAGACCCGGGCCGCCGTGTTCGCCCAGCTCGGCAATGTGCGGGAGGCCATGCGGGGGCTGGACGAGGAGCGGCTCGGGCTGCCCACCAGGCTCGGGGAGTGGACCGTGCGGGAGCTGGTCGCGCACATCGGCATGGCCGTCACCGCCGTGCTGCGGGGCGCCGCCCGGCCGGCGCCGCCGAAGCAGGACGTCCGGTTGACCGACTGGACCTTCGCCACGGCCGGCAACTCCGCCGCCATCGACGACTTCACGCGCCGACTCGCCGTGGAGCGCCCCGATCTCGACGCCTACCTCGCCGAGGCCGAGGACGGCCTGCGCGCCCTGCTGGCCGAGCACCCCGCCGGCCGGCTGCTGGAGACCAGCGTGGGAGCCATGCCGCTGGACGACTACCTCGTCACCCGGACCGTCGAACTCGTCGTCCACACCGACGATCTGAACGCCGCCGTCCCGGACCTCGCCGTGCCGTACGACCGGCAGGCGCTGGCCACCGCCACCCGGCTGCTCGCCGACGCGCTGGCCGTGAAGGCGCCCGGCGGCTCCACCGAGGTGCGCGTGCCGCCGTACGCCGTCGTGCAGTGCGTGGAAGGGCCCCGGCACACCCGCGGCACCCCGCCCAACGTCGTGGAGACCGACCCGCTGACCTGGGTCCGGCTCGCCACCGGCCGCCTGTCCTGGGCGGACGCCGTGGCCGGGGCACAGGTCGGTGCCAGCGGGGAACGGGCCGACCTCGGGGGACTGCTGCCGCTGCTCGGATAGCGGAACCGGCGGCCCCCCGGGTGCGTCGAAACGGTATGAAACGGCACAAGCAGTGGCTCGGTGCGGCGGCGATCCCCCTGGTGGTGGCCTGTGCCGCCGGGAAGGCGGACAGTGGTGCCATGGGCGCGAGCGAACCGGTGACCGGGGTGGAGTGGCGGGTCGAACGGGTCACCGTCGGCGGTGAGGACCTGCCCGCTCCCGCCGCCGGCTCCCCGCACCTGCGGATCGGTACCGACGGCAGCGCGGCCGGGAACCTCGGCTGCAACCGGTTCAGCGCCCGTGCCGGCGTGCACGGGGACCGCGTCACCTTCGGGGCGCTGCGCACCACCAAGATGGCCTGTTCCCCGGACCGGATGAGCTTCGAGCGGGCGCTCGCCAGGGCGCTCGACGGCCAGACGCTCACCGGCGCGGCCGAGCACGGCAGGCTCGTCCTCACCACCGGTCACGGCGACCGCGTGCACCTCACCCGCGGTGCTCCCGAATGATGTGCGACACCTCACTCATCGCGGCGGCGAATCGTTAGGAATCACCTGACAGCGACCGGACCCGGAATCCCGCCGGCTCGTCGGTAAATGCCCAGTGACCTGCGAAAACGCGAAAACCACCAAGGTGATCGGGGTGACCCGGCCGGTCGAGGGCACGTATCCCCAATTCGGACCAGTGGACGACCTCGCCTACACTCGGTGGCGTGCCACGTGGTGACGGTCGACTCAATCACGATCTGCTTCCCGGCGAAAAAGGCCCCCAGGACGCTTGCGGCGTCTTCGGCGTCTGGGCTCCCGGTGAAGAGGTCGCAAAGCTCACGTACTTCGGGCTCTACGCCCTCCAGCACCGGGGTCAGGAATCCGCGGGAATCGCGGTCAGCAACGGCTCCCAGATCCTCGTCTTCAAGGACATGGGCCTGGTCTCCCAGGTCTTCGACGAAACCTCGCTCGGTTCGCTCCAGGGTCACATCGCGGTCGGTCACGCCCGCTACTCGACCACCGGTGCCTCCGTGTGGGAGAACGCCCAGCCGACGTTCCGCGCCACCGCGCACGGTTCCATCGCGCTCGGCCACAACGGCAACCTGGTCAACACGGCGCAGCTCGCCGAGATGGTCGCCGCCCTGCCCAACGACAACAACAGCCGCTCCACCCGGGTCGCGGCGACCAACGACACCGACCTGCTGACGGCCCTGCTGGCCGCCCAGGTCGACGAGGACGGCAAGCCGCTCACCGTCGAGGAGGCCGCCCACGCGGTGCTCCCGAAGACGCGCGGTGCCTTCTCGCTCGTCTTCATGGACGAGCACACCCTCTACGCCGCCCGTGACCCGCAGGGCATCCGCCCGCTGGTCCTCGGCCGCCTGGAGCGCGGCTGGGTGGTCGCCTCCGAGACCGCCGCCCTGGACATCACCGGTGCCAGCTTCGTGCGCGAGATCGAGCCGGGCGAGTTCGTCGCCATCGACGAGAACGGTCTGCGCAGCTCCCGATTCGCGGAAGCGAAGCCCAAGGGCTGTGTCTTCGAGTACGTGTACCTGGCCCGCCCGGACACCGACATCGCCGGGCGCAACGTGTACCTCTCCCGTGTGGAGATGGGCCGCCGGCTGGCCAAGGAGGCCCCGGTCGAGGCCGACCTGGTCATAGCGACCCCGGAATCGGGCACCCCGGCCGCCATCGGCTACGCGGAGGCCTCCGGCATCCCCTTCGGCGCCGGCCTGGTCAAGAACGCCTACGTCGGCCGGACCTTCATCCAGCCCTCGCAGACCATCCGCCAGCTGGGCATCCGGCTGAAGCTGAACCCGCTGAAGGAAGTCATCAAGGGCAAGCGCCTGGTCGTCGTGGACGACTCGATCGTGCGCGGCAACACCCAGCGCGCCCTGGTCCGCATGCTCCGCGAGGCGGGCGCCGCCGAGGTGCACATCCGGATCTCCTCGCCGCCCGTGAAGTGGCCCTGCTTCTTCGGCATCGACTTCGCCACTCGCGCGGAGCTGATCGCCAACGGCATGAGCATCGACGAGATCGGCACCAGCCTCGGCGCCGACTCCCTCGCCTACATCTCCCTCGACGGCATGATCGAGGCGACCACGATCGCCAAGCCGAACCTGTGCCGCGCCTGCTTCGACGGCGAGTACCCGATGGAGCTGCCGGACCCCGAGCTGCTCGGCAAGCAGCTGCTGGAGACCGAGCTGGCCGCCGGTCCCGCCGCCACGGCCGCGGCCGACGCGATCCGCCGCCCGTAACACCCCCCGCAGTACGACACGAAAGCTCTCACAGCCATGTCTGAGACAACTGGTGCCAGCTACGCAGCGGCGGGCGTCGACATCGAGGCGGGCGACCGCGCCGTCGAGCTCATGAAGGAGTGGGTGAAGAAGACCCGGCGCCCCGAGGTGCTGGGTGGTCTCGGCGGCTTCGCCGGGCTCTTCGACGCCTCCGCCCTCAAGCGCTACGAACGCCCCCTGCTGGCCTCCGCCACGGACGGCGTCGGCACGAAGGTCGACATCGCCCGCCGCATGGGCGTCTACGACACCATCGGCCACGACCTGGTCGCCATGGTCATGGACGACATCGTGGTGTGCGGCGCCGAGCCGCTGTTCATGACCGACTACATCTGCGTCGGCAAGGTCCACCCCGAGCGGGTCGCGGCCATCGTCAAGGGCATCGCGGAGGGCTGTGTGCTGGCCGGCTGCGCCCTGGTGGGCGGTGAGACGGCCGAACACCCGGGTCTGCTGGGCGAGGACGACTTCGACGTCGCCGGGGCCGGTACGGGCGTCGTGGAGGCCGACCGGCTGCTGGGCGCCGATCGCATCCGCACGGGCGACGCGGTGATCGCCATGGCGTCCTCCGGGCTTCACTCGAACGGGTACTCCCTGGTCCGTCACGTCCTGCTGGAACGCGCCGGGCTGTCCCTGGAGGCGGAGATCGCGGAGCTGGGCCGCAGCCTCGGCGAGGAGCTGCTGGAGCCGACGAAGATCTACTCGCTGGACTGCCTGGCCCTCACCCGCACCGCCGAGGTGCACGCCTTCAGCCACATCACCGGCGGCGGGCTCGCGGCGAACCTGGCCCGGGTGATCCCGGACGGTCTGCACGCGGTGGTCGACCGCTCCACCTGGACCCCGGGCGCGATCTTCGACCTGGTCGGGAAGACCGGCAGCGTCGAGCGCCTGGAGCTGGAGAAGACCCTCAACATGGGCGTCGGCATGATGGCGATCGTCCCGCAGGAGTCGGCCGAGGTGGCCCTCGCGACCCTGGCCGACCGCGGGGTCGACGCCTGGGTGGCCGGCGAGATCACCGAGCGCGGCGAGAAGACGACGGGCGCCGAACTGGTCGGCGACTACGTGTAAGACCGGAACGCGGGGCCCCGGCCCCGCGTCGGCAGTGCGAAGCCGGCTGACGGCAGCACAAAACCCGGTCCGGTGCTACGGCCCCGGACCGGGAAAGTGCGGTGAAGCCCGCTGCAAGCGTTACGCGCCGCGACGGTGCTGCTGAGGACTGTCGTCCTCGTCGTCGTCGTCCTCATAGAGGTCGGCGTACTTTGCATACAGGTCGTCGTCGTGCTCATCGTCCTCGAAACGGTCGCCGTTCGGCGACTGGTTCGACGTCGATGCGCCCAGCTCCTCGGCCAGGCGTGAGAGGTCCGTCCCACCGCTGTTGTACTTCAGCTGGCGGGCGACCTTCGTCTGCTTGGCCTTGGCCCGGCCGCGCCCCATGGCTCGACCCCCTCAACGACGGGGCTCGACGGCCCCAGAGTCTGACACGCGTTCATGATCTGGAACGGACTCTCCATGGAGAGGCCGGTCCGTAGGGCTTCCACGGTACCTGAGCCCGCGCCCATACGGTACGTCGCCCGCAGCACGCGCGTCTGCCCAGGACCTTCGAGGCGCCCCGTCCTCGCTGGTCAGTGGCGATTTTAACCACTTATCGGGGAACGACCCGCCGGGGGAAGTGAGAGTTCTCTCGAAGTTCCCGCCGACGGGTACCGCTCATTTGTGCGAAACGCTAGCGCGCGGTGCGGTCCGCGCGGGCGTCGGCCATCCGCTGCTCGGCGATCCGGTCGGCCGCCGCGGCCGGCGGAATCCCGTCTTCCTTCGCACGTGCAAATATGGCCAGCGTGGTGTCGAAGATCTTCGACGCCTTCGCCTTGCACCGGTCGAAGTCGAACCCGTGCAGTTCGTCGGCCACCTGGATGACCCCGCCGGCGTTCACCACGTAGTCCGGCGCGTAGAGGATCCCGCGGTCGGCGAGGTCCTTCTCCACGCCCGGGTGGGCGAGCTGGTTGTTGGCCGCGCCGCACACCACCTCGGCGGTGAGCACCGGCACGGTGAGGTCGTTCAGGGCGCCGCCGAGCGCGCAGGGCGCGTAGACGTCGAGGCCCTCGACCCGGATCAGCGCCTCGGTGTCGGCGACCGCCGTCACGCCCTCGGGGTGCTGGTCGAGGATCCGCCGGACGGCGTCGGCGCGCACGTCGGTGATCACGACCTCGGCGCCCTCGTCGCGCAGGTGGCGCACCAGGTGGTGGCCGACCTTGCCGACGCCGGCGATGCCGACCTTGCGGCCGCGCAGCGAGGGGTCGCCCCACAGGTGCTGTGCCGAGGCGCGCATGCCCTGGTAGACACCGAAGGCGGTGAGCACCGAGGAGTCGCCGGCCCCGCCGTTCTCGGGGGAGCGGCCGGTGGTCCAGCGGCACTCGCGGGCCACGACGTCCATGTCCGCGACGTAGGTGCCGACGTCGCAGGCGGTGACGTAGCGCCCGCCGAGGGAGGCGACCATGCGCCCGTAGGCGCGCAGCAGGTCCTCGGTCTTGTCCCGCTCCGGGTCACCGATGATCACGGCCTTGCCGCCGCCGTGGTCCAGACCGGCCATGGCGTTCTTGTACGACATCCCGCGCGCGAGGTTCAGGGCGTCGGCGACGGCCTCGGCCTCGGTGGCGTACGGGTAGAAGCGCGTGCCGCCGAGGGCGGGGCCCAGGGCGGTGGAGTGGATGGCGATCACGGCCTTGAGGCCGCTGGCGCGGTCCTGGCAGAGCACGACCTGCTCATGGCCGCCCTGGTCGGAGTGGAACAGGGTGTGCAGGACATCGGCAGGCGCGCCGGTTACGTCGGTCACTGTGGTGACTCCTGTGTACTAGCGGCGAGTGGGGTCGGTCCCCGTACGGGTGGCGGGGAGCCGTGGCATGAGCGTAGAGCCTCGGCCCCGTCACCATCCGCTCAGTGTTCAGGATCACTCTCCCGGGCCCGCCGCGCACGCATGTCCGTGGCACGATTTGCAGTGGTTTCGAGCCGGACCCGATGGGGAGGGAGCAGGCGTGCCCAAGGTGTCCTCCGTGGTCGTCCCCTATGCCGCGTACCTGCGTGTGTACGAGCCGCTGGGCGCCTTCCCGGAGCCGGAGCGCGGCCACTGGACGCGCTACGCCCGCCGCCCCGACCGTCCCTCCTATCAGGACGAACTGCGCCGCTCCCTGGCCGACTTGGTGGCCACCCCGCCGATCGCGGTGCCGGTGCACGAGAGCGGTGACGCCTTCGTGCTGGAGGTCGACGGGGTCGTCTGCGTGTGCCCCTGGCGGACCCGGCTGCGCGGCTGGCAGGCCCTGGACGGGCTCGCGGAGGAGCTGCCCCCGCCGGTGCTCGACGCGGTGCTGCCGCCGGTCGTGCGCAGGCAGGCGGCCCAGGACTACGAGCGCTGGCTCGCCCGCAACCCCGACGCGCGCCCGTGGATCCGCACGGCGACCTGGCAGGTGCCGCTGAACTGGTTCGTGCTGGTCTCGGACGAGGAGCGGCGGTACGACAAGGGGACCGCCGAGGTTCCCCCGGTGCTGCGCTACCGCACGCCGATGGTGCAGGCCCGGCGCCGGGTGGCGCGGGCCCTGCGCACCCTGCGGGACACCGTGGAGGAGGGGCCGCTGGTCGACGGAGTGGTGGACGTCGGCCGCTGGCTGGAGGAGTTCCACCCGCG
This sequence comes from Streptomyces sp. WELS2, assembly GCF_013870595.1. Classification (GTDB taxonomy): domain Bacteria; phylum Actinomycetota; class Actinomycetes; order Streptomycetales; family Streptomycetaceae; genus Streptomyces. Next base: position 12,041 of record NZ_JACBWZ010000045.1, read on the forward strand.
CTCGCTGGTGGAGCTGGACTACGGCGGGCTGGTGCACGTGCTGCCCGCGGGCGAGCTGGAGGACGACCACTCGGCGGCGGACGTGGCGGCCGGCATCGAGGCGCTGCGCCGGGGTGACGGGGTGGCCGCCGGGGAGGCGTACGGGCGGCTGGTGGAGCGCTGGCGGGCGGTCAGGGACCGGCGTTCCGCGAACTGAGTGGCGTGCGTCACAGTCAAACAGGCATCGGAAGACGTACGTTCTACCTCGCTTGACCACCTGACGGGACGTTGGACTCGATCTGGACTTTTGTCCCAAGGGTGATGGACCGCACTTACAAGGCCCTTGCCCTGGATGCCATCCCTCGTGTCAAAATAGGACAAGGAGTCCGGGGAGGGCTCCGTCCGTCCAACTATGCTCCACTATGGCCGGAATCTCAGCATTGCACGCTTTGGGGGGTCCGGTGACTCCTGAACGCCACTGTGACTGATCGTCACAGTGGAGTGACTGTCCGCTATGGCATGGTCCATCGGCTTCCGTCGCTGATGAACACCTGGGAGGGCAATTCCATCGGTTTGGCCGACGCGGCTGGACAGATGGTGTAGTTGTAGTGCCGAGGACAAGCCGTTCGTCCTATAACCGACTCGACTCGCGTCCGCCATTTCGGGCAACGCGGGTCAAGGTGCAGAATTTAGAGGAAAGAACCGAGAAGGTTCGGTTCTCCCGAGGAGGCCGCTCATGACCGCTCGCACCCCTGATGCCGAGCCGCTGCTGACCCCCGCTGAGGTCGCCACCATGTTCCGCGTCGACCCCAAGACGGTCACGCGGTGGGCGAAGGCCGGCAAGCTCACGTCCATCCGCACGCTGGGTGGACACCGCCGCTACCGCGAGGCGGAGGTCCGGGCGCTGCTGGCGGGCATCCCGCAGCAGCGCAGCGAGGCCTGAACAACCGCATAACCGGGCAAGGCGGACGGTCCCCCAACCGTCCGGGGCGCCCGAAACCCTAGCTCCAAGCGACGCGGGTCCTGCCCCAACAGGGCCCACGCCCAAGCCGAAGCGAACGCCGTAGGCATACGGCACAGGGTGCGTCGTGGATCGCGCTGGACTCCGCCGGGTCCAGCGCGATCTTTTTTGTGCGCGGGCCGGGGGCGGGGACGGCGCCCGTGCGCGTCCTTGTCGGACTCTGGGGAGGCCTGTCGGAACGGCTGCGCGCGAGATCGGGGCCGAGTGCAATTGCACATATTAAATTGACCCGTTGTAGGGAGGGGGTAAGTTCCCCTGTTTCCCGAACTCGTGCGGTGACTCCCGTCACACGACGGGATGCTTGATGCCCGTGGCCCGCATGGGTTAAAGGGGAGCGGAGGGTCCAGAGTCCCACGCCCGTACGGGTGTTGGGGCCGGCGGGGTCACGCGCGGCGGCGGCCCTCGCCCTCGGCGGTCTCCCGCTCGCCCTCCCGGCCCCGCGGGCCGGCGGCCATCGCCAGCCGCAGCAGGTGGTGGCAGACGGGACAGTGGCGGGTGAGGTGCCGGTAGGACGAGGCGGCCGACAGGTGGGCTCTCAGGAGTGCCCGCGTCTCGTGCCTGACCGACGCCGCCATACGCCACCTCCGGGGGCCGCACAGGAGGAACGGGCCCTGCTCCCTGGGTACCGGCGCGGAGAGACGCCGTCAAGGCCGCGCGCCGACACGGCAAAAGCGAAAGGGCCCCCTCTCGGGGGCCCTTCTTCACGCGGTCCTGACGGGATTTGCCGTGTCTGATCGCGGCTTCGCCGCGGGCGCGGCCTCCGCCCTGGGGTGGCGCGGGATACGAGTGAGGCCCGCTGTCCCTTGCGGGAAGCGGGCCTCGGACTCTTTCACTGCGGTCCTGACGGGATTTGAACCCGCGGCCTCCACCTTGACAGGGTGGCGAGCACTCCAAACTGCTCCACAGGACCTTGCTCGCGGCGCTTGTTCGTGCGTTGCGCTGCGAGAAGGACTGTACAGGAGGGTGAGGCTTCCGGTCGAACTCACCCTCCGTGCCCGGGTGGCTACGGCGCCGCCGCGTCGATCGCCTTCACGATCCGCTTGTCCGAGACGGGGTACGCCGTGCCCAGCGCGTGGGCGAAATAGCTGACCCGCAGCTCCTCGATCATCCAGCGGATGTCCAGCACCTGCTGCGGCACCGGGCGGCCCTTGGGCAGCTGTTCCAGCAGCCAGGCGTACTCGTCCTGCATCTCGTGCACCTTCTCCATGCGCGTGGTGTCCCGCTGCACGTTCGTCGGCATCTGCTGCAGGCGCCGGTCGGCGGCCACCAGATAGCGCATCAGGTCGGGCAGGCGCCGTATACCCGCCCAGGTGACGAAGCCGGGCTTCACGAGGGCGTCCAGCTGCTTGCGCACGTCCGTCAGGTTGGCGAGCAGCGCGGGGCTGCGTACGGCCTTCAGGCGCCGTTCACAGGCCTGCCAGGCGGCCAGCACCTGCTGCACCTGGGCGACCGTACGGACCGTGGTGTCCACGATCTCCGCGCGCACCTTGTCGTACAGCTTCCGGTACGACTCCTCGTCCCACGCCGGACCGCCGAAGTCCGCGATCAGCTTGTCCGCCGCGGCCATCGCGCAGTCGTCGAACAGGGCCTGGACGGAACCGTGCGGATTCGCGGACAGGGCCAGCTTCTGCTGGTTCGTCAGCTTGTCGGACGCGAACTTCGCCGGGTTCACCGGGATGTTGCGCAGGATCAGCCGGCGGGTGCCCTTCCACATGGCCTCCGCCTGCTCCGCCTCGGTGTCGAAGAGCCGGACCGAGACCGTGTCGCCGTCGTCCACCAGCGCCGGGTAGGCCCGCACCGGCTGTCCGGCCCGGCGGGTCTCGAAGACGCGGTCGAGGGTGCCGATCGTCCAGTCGGTGAGGCCCTTGCGCTCCAGGGACTCGCCGCCCTCGCGGGACGCGGTCGCCGCGGCGGCCTGGGACAGGGCCTTGCGCGCCTTCGGCTTCAGCCGGAGCTTCAGCGCCTCGAGGTCCTTGTCCTCGGCGAGCTTGCGGCGCCGCTCGTCGACGATCCGGAACGTGATCTTCAGATGGTCGGGGACCTTCGACCAGTCGAAGTCCTCCGCCTCGAAGGGCACGCCGACCATCCGCTTCAGCTCGCGGGCCATGGTGACGGTCAGCGGCTCCTGGAGGGGCACCGCCCGCTCCAGGAAGGCCTTGGCGTAGTTCGGCGCCGGTACGTAGTTGCGGCGGACCGGCTTGGGCAGCGAGCGGATCAGCTCCGTCACCACCTCCTCGCGCAGGCCCGGGATCTGCCAGTCGAAGCCCTCGTCCGTGACCTGGTTGAGCACCTGGAGCGGGATGTGCACCGTCACGCCGTCGGCGTCCGCGCCCGGCTCGAACTGGTAGGTGACCTTGAACTTCAGGTTGCCCTGGCGCCAGGTGTCCGGGTAGTCGGCCTTGGTGACCGCCTCCGCCGACTCCCGGATGAGCATCTCCCGCTCGAAGTCCAGGAAGTCGGGCTGTTCCTGCCGCTTGCGCTTCCACCAGGAGTCGAAGTGCGCGCCGGACACGACGTGTTCGGGCACCCGCTGGTCGTAGAAGTCGAAGAGTGTGTCGTCGTCGACCACGATGTCCCGGCGCCGGGCGCGGTGCTCCAGCTCCTCGACCTCGCTGAGCAGCTTGCGGTTGTCGGCGAAGAACTTGTGGTGCGTGCGCCAGTCGCCCTCCACCAGCGCGTTGCGGATGAACAGTTCGCGGGAGACCTCGGGGTCGATCCGGCCGTAGTTCACCTTCCGCTGGGCGACGATCGGTACGCCGTACAGCGTGACCTTCTCGTACGCCATCACGGCCGCCTGGTCCTTCTCCCAGTGCGGTTCGCTGTACGTCCGCTTCAGCAGGTGGCCGGCCAGGGGTTCGACCCACTCGGGCTCGATCTTCGCGTTGACCCGGGCCCAGAGCCTGGACGTCTCCACCAGCTCGGCGGACATCACGAACCTGGGCTGCTTCCGGAACAGCGCCGAGCCCGGGAAGATCGCGAACTTGGCGTTGCGGGCGCCCAGGTACTCGTTCTTGTTGCCGTCCTTGACGTCCTTCATCCCGATGTGGGACAGCAGGCCGGCCAGGAGGGAGACGTGGACCCGGTCGGCCGGGGCGTCGTCCTCGTCGAGGTGGATGCCCATCTGCTTGGCGACCGTGCGCAGCTGCGTGTAGATGTCCTGCCATTCGCGGATGCGCAGGAAGTTCAGATACTCCTGCTTGCACATCCGGCGGAAGGAGCTGGAGCCGCGCTCCTTCTGCTGTTCGCGGATGTAACGCCACAGGTTCAGATAGGCGAGGAAATCGCTGGTCTCGTCCTTGAAGCGGGCGTGCTGCTGGTCGGCCTGGGCCTGCTTGTCCGCCGGGCGCTCACGCGGGTCCTGGATGGACAGCGCGGCGGCGATCACCATGACCTCGCGGACGCAGCCGTTCTTGTCCGCCTCCAGGACCATCCGGGCCAGCCGGGGGTCGACCGGCAGCTGGGCCAGCTTGCGGCCGGTGTCCGTGAGCCGCTTGCGGGGGTCCTTCTGGGCCGGGTCCAGCGCGCCGAGCTCCTGGAGCAGCTGTACACCGTCGCGGATGTTGCGGTGGTCCGGCGGGTCGATGAAGGGGAACTTCTCGATGTCGCCGAGACCGGCCGCGGTCATCTGGAGGATGACGGAGGCGAGGTTGGTCCGCAGGATCTCCGCGTCCGTGAACTCCGGGCGGGCGAGGAAGTCCTCCTCGGAGTACAGCCGGATGCAGATGCCGTCGGACGTACGGCCGCAGCGGCCCTTGCGCTGGTTGGCGCTGGCCTGGCTGACCGGCTCGATGGGCAGCCGCTGGACCTTGGTGCGGTGGCTGTAGCGGCTGATGCGGGCGAAGCCGGGGTCGATGACGTACTTGATGCCCGGGACGGTGAGGGAGGTCTCGGCGACGTTGGTGGCGAGAACGATCCTGCGCCCGGTGTGCTGCTGGAAGACGCGGTGCTGTTCGGCGTGGGACAGCCGGGCGTACAGCGGCAGGACCTCGGTGAACCTGTACTTCTTCTTCTCCAGCGCGTCCGCCGTGTCCCGGATCTCCCGCTCGCCGGAGAGGAAGACCAGGATGTCGCCCGGTCCCTCGGCCATCAGCTCCTCGACGGCGTCGGTGATGGCGGTGATCTGGTCCCGGTCGGCGTCCTCGGACTCCTCCTCCAGCAGCGGCCGGTAGCGCACCTCCACCGGGTACGTCCGCCCGCTCACCTCGATGATCGGGGCGTCGCCGAAGTGCCGGGAGAAGCGCTCGGGGTCGATGGTCGCCGAGGTGATGACGACCTTCAGGTCCGGGCGCTTGGGCAGCAGCTGGGCCAGGTAGCCCAGCAGGAAGTCGATGTTGAGGGACCGTTCGTGGGCCTCGTCGATGATGATCGTGTCGTAGGCGCGCAGCTCGCGGTCGGTCTGGATCTCGGCGAGCAGGATGCCGTCCGTCATCAGCTTGATGAAGGTGGCGTCCGGGTTCACCTGGTCGGTGAAGCGGACCTTCCAGCCGACGGCCTCGCCGAGCGGGGTCCTCAGCTCCTCCGCGACCCGCTCGGCGACCGTCCGGGCGGCGATCCGGCGCGGCTGGGTGTGCCCGATCATGCCGCGCACGCCCCGGCCCAGCTCCATGCAGATCTTGGGGATCTGCGTGGTCTTGCCGGAGCCGGTCTCACCGGCCACGATCACGACCTGGTGGTCGCGGATGGCGTCCGCGATCGCGTCCTTCTTCTGGCTGACCGGCAGCTGCTCGGGGTAGGTGACGGCCGGCACGCGCGCGCGGCGCTCGGCCATCCGCTGTGCGGCGCGGTCGATCTCGGTCTCGATCTCGGCGAGTACGGCGGCGCGGGCCTCCGGCTTGCGGATCTTGCGCGCGCCCTCCAGCCGCCGCCCGAGCCGGTGCGCGTCGCGCAGCGACAACTCGGTCAGACGGGGGGCGAGGGTGCCGAGGGCGGGGGCAGGATGCGTAGACATACGCGATCCAGGATCTCACCCGGGGCGAAAAACACGCGAACGATTTCACCGCGGGCGCTGTGCGGTCCGGGTCATCGGGAGGCACCTCCCACGACGGGATGCCAAAGTAACCGTTATGCCCGATTCGCAACGCTGGGCGGCATTCCGGGAGTCCCCCTTCCTCCCCGCCACGGTCCTCGTGTTCATCCTCGCCGCCGCGGCCGGCCTCTTCGCCGGTTCGTACACGTACGCCATGGCCAACCCGACCCCGCGCGGCATCCCCACGGCGGTCACCGGACACTACGGCGAACCGGCCGCCCGGCGGTTCATCGACGGCATGGAGGAGGCGCTGGACGCCTCGATGCGGCTGCACCCGTACGCCAGCCGGGAGGAGGCGGTACGGGCCGTGGACGAGCAGCGGGTGTTCGCGGTGCTGGACGCGCCCGCCGGCGGCCGGACGATCACCCTGGACGTGTCCGGGGCATCCGGCGCGACGGTCGCCCAGGTGCTCGGGCAGGCGGCGCAGCGGGTCGGCAAGGCGACCGGGACCACCGTGGCGGTCCGTGACCTCAAGCCGCTGCAGCCGGGCGACCCGCGAGGACTGGCCATCTTCTACATCACCCTGGCCGCCGTGATCATCGGCTTCGTCGGCGCCATCCAGCTCAGCGTGCACGCGCGGGAGCTGAACCCGCTGGAACGGATCGCCTACACCGTCGCCTACTCGGTGCTGGGCGGCTTCACGATCGCCGCGGTGGTCGACTGGTGGCTGGGCGCGGTACGGCTGCCGTTCGTCGAGTCGTGGGCCATCCTCGCCTACACGATGTTCACCTCCGGCATGGTGTTCACGATGTTCAACACCCTGTTCGGCCGGTGGGCCATGCTGCCCACCTGGGGCCTGATGGTGCTGCTGGGCAACCCGTCGTCCGGCGGTGCCGTCTCCTGGCCGCTGCTGCCGTCCCTGCTCGGCACGATCGGCCGCTGGCTGCCGCCCGGCGCCTCGGTGAACGCCCAGCACACCGCCGTGTACTTCCGGGGCCACCAGCACGCGTTCCCGTTCCTGGTGCTGGCGGGCTGGGCGGCGGTCTCCTGCGCGGTGTTCCTG
>NZ_JACBWZ010000450.1 GCF_013870595.1 Streptomyces sp. WELS2
GACGCGGCCGACCCCTGGCATCCGTTCTTCTTCGACCACGCCACCGACCACGTGCCCGGGATGGTGCTGCTGGAGGCGGCGCGCCAGGCCGCCGTGCTGGCGAGCGACGGCGCCCTGTCCCGGCCCACCGGTGTCCGGCTGACGGCGCTGCGCTTCACCGAGTTCTCCCCGCCCGCGCGGATCGTGTGCGTGCCGCACCACCGCACCTGCGTTTTCCGGTTCGAGCAGGACGGACAATGCCCCGCTTTCGGCGTTCTGCACTACAACTCACCCTTGCGAGCGTAACTTCACGTCATCACTTGACTGCTATGCGTGACCAAATCTAGCGTAACGATCGTTATGTTCCCTGGTGGGACTAGTCCGTACGGGCGTTGACGGCCGGCCGTACGACGTCCGGCCCCGCCCGGAACCCTGCGCCGCCCCGCGCACACGGGTGGCCCGTCGGCGCCGCTCGCACCCATGCGGTGAGAGGACGTCACGCCCAGGTCTGCGCTCTCGCGGCCCATCCGAACGGAAAGCACACAGATGACGCTTCATCGCATCCTTTCCTGGACACCGGCGGCCATCGTCTTCGACTGCGACGGCACGCTGCTGGACACCGAACGACACTGGGAGACCGCTCGCCGACGGGTTCTCGACGACGTGGGCCTCACCCCCGCCGCGGGCTTCGCGGAACGGGCCAAGGGCCTGCACTACACCGAGTGCGGCCAGCTCATGGCCGACGAGGGAGGCCGTCCCGAACTGGGACAGGACCTCGCCGAGCGGCTGCTGCGGCACTTCCGCACCCTGGTCTGCGACCAGCCGGTGACCATGCCGGGCGCCCGCGACCTGGTACGGGCGGCGGCCGCCTTCGCCCCGTTGGCCGTCGCCAGCAACTGCCCCCGTGACGTGGTCGAACCCGGTCTGGAAGAGGCCGGGCTGCTCCGTCACTTCCGCGCCGTGGTGGTGCCCGAGGGCACGATCCGGCCCAAGCCCGACCCCGACGTCTACCTGACGGCCGCCCGGCGCTGCGGCGCCGATCCGGCGGACACGATGGCGGTCGAGGACACGCACTGCGGGATCCTCGCCGCCGTCCGGGCCGGACTGACGGTGCTCGGCGCCGGCCGCCGGCCCGGCGAGGAGACCATCGCCCTGACCGACCTGTGGGTCGAGACGCTGGAGGACCCGCGGATCATTCGCTGGGCCACGGAGCGGACACCGCTACGGACCTCGCCGCCGAAGCCCGCCGTGGCTCCGTCACCGACCGGTTCCGGGCTTCAGCAGGCCACGGCTCCGTGACCGCCGTCCCATGGCGCGTGAGCGGTGGACCGGGTCCGTGCCCGGGAGGCGATCGCCGCTCGTTCAGTCCGGCCGCCGCGGCGCCGGGCCCGTCACGAACGGCGGCAGTACGGTGACCACACCGTCGGCCGAGGAGAGCAGCAGACCGACACCCACCGCACCGGGGTCCGGCACTCCCCTGCCCCGCTCGCCGACATAACTGGCCCGGCCACGGCGCGCACGCAGACGCGCCGTCGAGCGCACCCCCTCCCATGCGGCGCGCGACGCATGGGCGAGGGCCACCCGGCTTCCGACCTGCTCGGGACACACACGCAGCGCCTCGCACGCCGGATACAGGGCATCCACGAGGGTCTTGTCCCCCGGCCGCGCCTCGCCGACCCGCTGTACGGCGGCGAGCCCACCGGCGAGACCGGCCCGCAGCGCGGCCACGTCCAGCACCGGGCCGATGGCCGCCAGCGCCAGTTCCGTCAGCAGCAGCCCGAACAGCGGGCCGCTGGTGCCGCCGACCCCGTCCAGGAAGACGTTCGCCACCGTCCGCAGGGGTCCGCCGGCAGCGGGTGACACCGTCCCCGCCTGGTCCAGGGCGCGCACGGACGCGTCGAGTCCCGAGCGGAGGTTCGTACCGAAGTCGCCGTCGCCCACCCGCTGGTCGAGCGCGGTGAGCTGGGCCTCGGTGGCCCGGACGGAGGCGGCGAACCTCCGCATCCAGCCTTCGGTGAAGACCGCGTCCGCGGCAGGGGGATCCGTCCAAGTCGTGCTCGCGACGGCGCTGTCCGGGGATGCCGCGTCGTCCTGCGCCGAGTAGTGCTCCAGCATGGTGCCACCTCCTGCCCGCCCTTGGTCACCGGGGCCATGAGGGCGTGTGCGCGGGCGCGTCGAACCACTTCACCGTCTCCGGGTCCGCGCGCATCAGCGTGAGCGAGAAGCCGCGCATGTCCAGCGCGGTCACGAAGTCGCCCACGAGGACGCGTTCGAGGACCAGTCCCCACCGGTCCAGGCGTGCCGCGAGTTCCCGCGCCACGCCGTACAACTCCAGACGCGTCACCCCGCCGAGCCCGTTGACCAGGGCGATGACCGCGTCACCGGCGGCCGGGTCCAGCGCCGTGAGCAGTTCCTCCGTCATCCGGGTGACCAGTTCGTCCAGGGCCGGCCGGGATTCGGTACGGCGGGCCCGCTCGCCGTGGATGCCGACCCCCCACTCGAGGTCCCCCTCGGCGAGATCGAAGGCGGAACGCCCCGTGGCCGGTGTGCGATGTGCGGCCGAGGCGACCGCGAGGCTACGGCAGCGGCTCACCAACCCGGCTCCGATCTCGGCGAGTTCGCGCAGCCCCAGGCCGGTGTCCGCAGCGGCCCCGAGTACCTTCTCCACCAGTACGGCGGCCCCGGTGCCCCGACGGCCCGTGGCCGACTCGGGAGAGTCCGACGCCAGGTCGTCGTCGATCAGCACGCGGGCGCAGTCGATGCCCTCGTGGGCGAGCCGCTCGGCCGCGATGCCGAAGTTGATGCGGTCCCCCGTGTAGTTCTTCACCAGGTGCAGCACGCCCGCGCCGCGTGACACGGCGCGGGAGGCGTCGAACACCTGGCGGTTGTGCGGGGAGGCCATCAACTGGCCGGGGCAGACGGCGTCCAGCATGCCCGCGCCGAGGAATCCGAGGTGCAGCGGTTCGTGCCCGGAACCGCCGCCCGACACGATCGCCACGCGGCGGCCGGGGGCCGGGTGCCGGGCCCGGAAGAACCCGGCCGCCTCGTCGTGGACGACGAGGTCGGCGTGGACCCGGGCGAACCCGGCCAGTGCGTCGGGGACCATTCGGTCGAGCGAATTCGTGAAGTACACCACTGGCCGGCCTCCCAGACGTCCTCGGCCTCGCAGCGCCCCGGAAACGGGAAGCGGGAGGCCGGAAACCACGGTGGGTCGATCGGAGGCATGTCATCCACGGACGCACAACCCGGGATGCCGCCTCGTGTGTCTCCGGGTCTCACCTGCCTTACGGCGGTCCGCCTTGCGGCTGTCGCCCTCGGATCCGTCTTTCCGGCCATGCTGCGGCCCCCCGGCCGCGACGGCAACTCGAACCCGGCCGCACCGGCCCCTGGGCCGGTGCGGTGGCGGGACGTCGGGCCCGGCGCGGGGGGGTCGGGAACCGGTGGGGGCTCCCACCGGTTCCGGTGGCAGCCATACGCCCGCGGTGCTCCGGGGTCACTTGACGGAGCCGCCCGTGATGCCGGCGGCGATGTACTTCTGTGCGAGGACCAGCAGGATCGCGGCGGGGACCGCGGACAGCACGGACGCCGCCATCACCGAGCCCCAGTCGCCCACGTGCGCGCCGATGTACTGGTAGATGCCCAGCGTGACCGGCTTGACGTCGTCGGTGGTGTTGAGGGTGAGGGCGAACATGAAGTCGCTCCACGAGAACAGGAAGGCGAACAGGCCCGAGGTGATCAGGGAGTTGCGGCTCATCGGCAGCACCACCCGCACGAAGACGCGCAGCCGCCCCGCCCCGTCCATCTCGGCGGCCTCGATCACCTCGCCGGGTATCGACTGCATGAACGACCGCATCAGCACGATGGAGAAGGGAATGCCCAGGGAGGCGTCCGCGAGCATCAGCCCGAAGTAGGAGTTGACCAGGCCCAGATCGACGTACGAGGTGTACAGGGCGTTGGCGATGACGATGCCGGGCACCATCTGGGTGATCAGGGTGCCGAACACGATGGTGCGGGTGCCGCGCAGCCGGAACCGGGCCAGCCCGTAGGCGGCCGGGGCCGCGATCGCCAGACAGACGACGACAGCACCGAGCGAGACCAGCAACGAGGTCAGCAGATGCCCGCCCTGGTCGTCGAGCGCCTTGGAGAAGCCGGACAGGTCCAGGCGGTGCGGCACCGGATCGACCTCCAGCAGCCCGGCCTCGGGCTGGAGCGCGGTGTCGAGCATCCAGTACAGCGGGAACAGCATCACGGCCAGGACGAGCACCCCGGCCACGGTGGAGCCCCAACCGCGCCGGCTCGCACGCGGTTTCACGTTCTCGGCGGCCATCGCCGGTCACCTCCCCTCGGTGCGGTTGGCCCGCAGGTAGAACACCGCGAAGACCGCGGAGATCAGGATCAGTACGTTGCCGACGACGGCGCCGGCCCCGAAGTCCAGCCGCACGAAGGAGTTCTGGTAGGTGAGCGTGCCCAGGGTCTGGGTGGCGTCGGCGGGGCCGCCGTCGGTGAGGGCGAGGATCAGGTCGAGGATCTTGACCGTCGACATGAAGCCCAGGACGAGGACGACCGTGATGACGGGACGGAGCGTCGGCAGGGTGACGGACCGGAAGGTCCGCCAGGCGGAGGCGCCGTCCAGGGCGGCGGCCTCGTACAGCTCGCGGGGGACCTCCTGGAGACCGCCGTACAGGATGACCATGTTGAACGGGATCCCGATCCATATGTTGACCAGGATGACCGAGAGCAGGGCCATGTGCGGACTGGTCAACCATGGAGTGTGTCCGTCCAGGCCGACGGCGTCCAGGAAGGAGTTCAGTACACCCGTGTCCTGGTCCAGGATGCGCCGCCACACGATGCCGGAGACCACCATGGGCACCAGCCAGGGCAGCAGGATCAGCGACCGCAGGACACCGTTCAGCGGGAACCTGCGGGTGAAGAAGACGGCGAGGGCGAGGCCCGCGCAGAACTGGCCGAGCAGCGAGCCCGCGGTGAAGACGAGCGTGTGCCACAGGGCCTTGCCGAAGAGGGCGTCCTCGAGGACCGCCGACCAGTTGTCGAACCCGTTGAGGGGCGCCTCGCCGGTGAAGAACGTCTTCGGCGTGTAGTGCTGGAAGCTCATCACGACGTTGCGGACCAGCGGGTAGCCGAAGAACAGCAGCATGAACAGCACGGCGGGGGCGACGAACCCCCACT
>NZ_JACBWZ010000451.1 GCF_013870595.1 Streptomyces sp. WELS2
TGCCGGTCAAGGGCCTGCCCACGAAGGGCACGCCGGTCAACGGGCTGCCGCTCGGCTGACCCCGGCCGTCGCGGGACACGTGGGGCGCTCCGGCACGTCCGGACGCGCCCCCGTGGTGTGCTCGCCCCGCCGCCCACCGGGCGGGTCCGCCGGTCACCAGGCGGTGCGGGCCTTGTCCTCGGACGGCAGCAGCAGCCACAGCGCTATGTACAGCAGGAACTGCGGGCCCGGCAGCAGGCAGGACACCAGGAAGATCACCCGCATCGTCGTGGCCGACGTACCGAAGCGGCGGGCCAGTCCGGCGCAGACTCCGCCGATCACGCGGCCGTGGGTGGGGCGGGAAAGGGCGGTCATGTCGGTTCCTCCGTGGTCGTCGGCTCGCTCCCGAGCCGGGGGCGGGGCCCTGGGCGGGCTCCTCAACTGCCTTCCACGGTAGGCGGACGAAGAGGACGAAGCATCACTCTAGGGGGCGATCCCGACCCTGGGAATCGTCGGGGTACGGCCCTGAGACAGCTCCTCCGCGAGGCCGACCGCCGGCCCGGTCGCGGCCACCGGTTCCCGCACCGCACGCCGGCGCAGCCAGGACCGGGCCGCCGGTACCACGGCCAGGTGGGCCAGCACGACCCCCGCCGTGTTCAGCAGCAGCGAGTCGACGTCCACCACCCGGCCCGGCACACCGGTCTGCAACAGGGCGATACCCAGGGAGATCAGCGCGCCGGCCGCGGCGGTCCGCAGCAGCGAGGCGAGCGGGGAGACGGTGAGCCTGCCGTGCGCCGCGGGCAGCAGCACGCCCAGCGGGGCGAGCATCCCGAGACCCTCGCCGAGCGGCCGGGCGGCCCCGGGCCAGCCCAGTGCCAGATCGGCCCGGATACCGGCCAGCGGGCGCAGATTCGGGGGCATCACCCAGGGAACGTCCAGGGGGCGCAGCATCAGCCAGGCGACGAGGGCGAGGTGCGTGGCGAGGAGGACACCCCCCGTCACACGGATGCGGATCGCGGCGCTGCCGCCGATGGAGCCTTGACGCTGCACGCCCCCCTAGACGCGGCCGCGGTGCGGAACGGTTCCGGCGTGAAAACGTTTCGCCTCCACCGCCGGGCAAGGCCGGCAGCCGGAAAGGCCGGGTGACCTCCCCGTCCACCCCCTCTACCCCGTGACCTCGCCGGACGGTGGCCGGGTGGCGGCCGGGTGGTCGCGGACCTCGTCCGTGCACTCGTACCGTCGCGGCGGGCCCGCGTCCGGGCCGCCCAGGACGACCGAGCCGTCGCCCTCCGTGGCCGCCGAGTCGGACAGCGTGCACACCAGCTGGGCCAGCGCGGTCGAGGTCAGGCGCGAGGGCGCCGTGCTCAGCCGGAGCGCGTCCTCGGGATCCTTCGGCCCGGGCCCGCGCACGGCGAGTCCGCCCGGGACGTACGTCGTATAGCCCGCGGCGCGCTCGGCGGCCGACGGGGACGCGGCGAGCTGGTCCAGCAGCCCCTGCGCCACGATCACCCGGCGTCGGGCGTCCGGGGTGCCCGCCGGGACCGGCACCGTGCGGTCCACGGCGACCAGGGACGCCCCGCACCGCAGGAACACCTGCACCGGCACCCCGCGCGAGGACTGCGTGGACCGGTCCGGCCCGGCCAGCGAGCACGGAACCCGGGACGGCGCCGCCCCGAAGTCGGTCGGCACCTCCGTGGCCCGGATGCCGCAGCCGGTGAGCAGCGCCGCGAGGAGGGGGAGTGCCACCAGGCGTCGTATCGTCATGACCCCTCCTCCCCGGCGCCGTCCCGCCCGGCCTTCGCGTCCTTGCCGCCCGTGTCCTCCCTGCCGTTTCCGCCGTCCCCGCCGTCCTGTTCGGTCAGCGACGAGGCGTCCCGGGGCAGCCGGAGCGTGAACACCGCGCCGCCCTCGGCGGAGTTGGCGGCGGTGATCTCGCCGCCGTGGATGTGGGCGTTCTCCAGGGCGATGGACAGGCCGAGCCCGCTGCCCTCGGAGCGCGGCCGGGAGGCGCTCGCCTTGTAGAAGCGGTCGAAGACGTGCGGCAGGACGTCCTCCGGGATGCCCGGCCCGTGGTCGCGGACCCGGATCTCCACCGAGTCCTCCGCCTCCCGCACCGACACCCGCACCGGCGATCCGCCGTGCTTGAGCGCGTTGCCGATCAGGTTGGCGAGGATCACGTCCAGCCGGCGCGGGTCCAGCCGGGCGTGGATGCCGCGCTCGGCGTCCAGCTCGACCGCGTCCAGCCAGGCGCGGGCGTCGATGCAGGCGGTGATCTGGTCGGCGACGTCGACGTCGTCCAGGACCAGCCGGGCGGTGCCCGCGTCGAAGCGGGTGACCTCCATCAGATTCTCGACCAGGTCGTTCAGCCGCCGGGTCTCGCTGACCACCAGCCGGACCGCGGGCTCGATCATCGGGTCCATGCTGCCGGTCTCCGCCTCCAGCTCCTCCTCCAGCACCTCCGTGACGGCGGTGATGGCGGTGAGCGGGGTGCGCAGCTCGTGCGACATGTCGGCGACGAACCGGCGGGACGCCTCGTCCCGCGCGGCCATCTCCGCGACCCGCTTCTCCAGCGCCTCGGCCGCGTTGTTGAACGTCCGCGACAGATCGGCCAGTTCGTCGGTGCCGGAGACCCGCAGCCGGGTGTCCAGCCTGCCCTCGCCGAGCCGGCGCGCGGCCACCCCGAGCCGGTGCACCGGCTTCAGCACGGTCGTGGCGGCGGCCTGCGCGAGCAGCGCGGCGCCGATCAGCGCGAGCCCGGTGGCGATGCCCAGCGACCAGGCCAGCGAGTTGAGGTCCTTGGCCTCCGGCTCCAGCGACTTCGCCATGTAGCCGGTCGGACCACCGCCGATGACGCGCGTCCCGGCCACCAGGAACGGCGTGCCGTGGTCCACGACCCGCTGCCAGTACAGGTGGTACGGCTCCTTGTTCTGGCCGGTCACCGGCTGCCGCTTGGTCACGGCCGCGCGCAGCGTCGACGGCACGTCCTCCAGCGCGAAGCCGTTGATGCCGCCCGAGTTGCCGTACACCGTCTTGCCGTCGGCGTCCGTGGCGACCAGCAGCACGCTGAAGCGCTGGCTGCTGGCGGCCATCTGGCCCGCCGCGCGCTGCAGTTGGTCCTGGCTCGGGTGCTCGGGCAGCGCGCCCGCGCGGTTCTGCATCTCCTGCCGGAAGTCGCGCAGCACCGCGTCCTGGGCACGGGTGAGCACCGCCTCCCGGTTGAGCCAGTAGGCGATGCCCGACGCCGACACCGCGGCGGTGAGCGCGACCAGCGCGAACACCACCACCAGGCGCAGCCGCAGACTGGTGAACCTCAGCCGCGACAGACTTCCGCCCCGCCCCGCGGCCCAGCCGCGCAGCCCTTCTCGCGTACCGGTCACTGAGGGGCGTCCAGGCGGTAGCCGACACCACGGACGGTACGGATCAGCGTCGGGGACGACGGGACGTCCTCGACCTTGGCGCGCAGCCGCTGCACACACGCGTCCACCAGGCGAGAGTCGCCCAGGTAGTCGTGCTCCCACACCAGCCGCAGCAACTGCTGCCGGGACAGCGCCTGACCGGGCCGCCGGCTCAGCTCCAGCAGCAGCCGCAGCTCGGTCGGGGTCAGCTGGAGGTCCTCGCCGTTCTTCGTGACCGTCATCGCCGATCGGTCGATGACGAGGTTGCCGAAGGTCGCCGAGTCGCTGGACTCGCGCTCGCCGCGCCGCAGCACGGCCCGGATCCGGGCGTCCAGCACCCGGCCCTGCACCGGCTTGACGACGTAGTCGTCGGCCCCCGACTCCAGGCCGACCACCACGTCGATGTCGTCGCTGCGCGCGGTCAGCAGGATGATCGGGAGCTGGTCGGTGCGCCGGATGCGGCGGCAGACCTCGAACCCGTCGATGCCGGGCAGCATCACGTCCAGCACGATCAGGTCCGGCCGCTGCTCGCGCAGCAGCTTCAGACCGTCCTCGCCGCTGGCAGCGGTGGCCACCCGGTGTCCCTGGCGCGTCAGGGAGAGCTCCAGGGCCGTACGGATGGCGTCGTCGTCCTCGATCAGCAACAGGGAAGGCACGGCCTCATTCTGGCCCATGGACGGGGTGTCGTACGACCGGCCCGTACCACTCCTCGCACACCGCCACGCACCGTGCGCGACAGGTGACCGGCCCGGCCGGAACCCGCCGGACCCCTGTGACAGCTCTGTGACAGTCGGCGGACACGGCCATGAAGTCGCCCCGGCAGGCTTTTCGTCACGGGCCGGACGGCGAGCCGAGCCGGTCCGGCAAGACAGATTCACCGGAAGTCCACGACGGGGAGCGCGAGATGAACACGCTGCACAGCATCAGCACCAGCGCAGTGGTCACGCGTCTGCACGACGTGCACCGGGGGTCCGAGAAGTCCGGTGCCGCGGGCATGCGGGGGTGCGCTCGCGGCACCGGGCGTCAGCATCCGGCGTACATGTCGGTGGTTGACGCGCACACGGGGGAAACACACGGGGGAACCGCGTACGGGGAGGCCCAGGGGGAGCGCCGTTCGCTGTCGGAGGCGGAGTTCACCGCCTACGTCCAGGAGCGCCGCGCCTCCCTGTACGCCACCGCCTACCACCTGACCGGTGACCGCCACGAGGCCGAGGACCTGCTGCAGAGCGCGCTGTTCTCGACCTACCGGGCGTGGGACCGGATCAGCGACAAGGCCGCGGTCGGCGGATACCTGCGCCGCACCATGACGAACCTGCACATCAGTGCCTGGCGGCGGCGCAAGCTCAACGAGTACCCGACCGAGGAACTGCCGGAGACGCCCGGCGAGACGGACGCGATGCGCGGCACCGAGCTGCGCGCGGTCCTGTGGCAGGCGCTGGCCCGGCTGCCCGAACTCCAGCGCACCATGCTGGTCCTGCGCTACTACGAGGGCCGCACGGACCCGGAGATCGCCGACATCCTCGGCATCAGCGTCGGCACGGTGAAGTCCAGCATCTGGCGCTCGCTGCGCCGCCTGCGCGACGACGAGGTCCTCAGCTTCGGCCGGGACGAGGAGACCGCCTTCGGCGAACTGGTCGCCTGAAGGCGGGGTCACCCGGGGGAGGTGGCCCGAGGGGGGAACACGGGGGAACACGGGGGAGGAACAGGAACGGGACTGGCGGACCGGGGGGACCGGCCAGTCCCGTTTCGCGTGCCGTCACCCGGCGGCTCGGCGCCTCCGGTACGAC
>NZ_JACBWZ010000452.1 GCF_013870595.1 Streptomyces sp. WELS2
GGCCGGCCCACCAGGCCCGCGCGGATCCGGTCGCCGTAATCGGCCCGTACAGATTCGGTGGAGATTACGGTACCGAAACTTACGGTGCCGTCGGTGTTGTGTCCGACCCTTCCCCATGTGCGGGCATTTCCCGGCCGTCATGGAGGCGGAACGCGTGGTTTGCCCGGCTTCCGGAGCCCTCCCGCGCACGGATCGTGTGAGGTAGCTTTCACCGCGCTGTTGCGGTGCGTGGACCAGCACCACCGAGACGCGAGAAAACGGGGAGCGAGGTTGCGGGAGTTCACCAACCCTCCGCTGGTGTCGCCACCGCCGGCGGGCGGTCTGGCCGACATCGTCTTCGAGCACGCCCTGACCGATCCGCAGCACATCGCGCTCGGCCGCAAGGACGCCGCCGGGCAGTGGCGGGACGTGACCGCCGCCGAGTTCCGCGACGAGGTCATGGCCCTCGCCAAGGGCCTGCTGGCCGACGGTGTCCGCTTCGGCGACCGCGTCGCCATCATGTGCCGCACCCGCTACGAGTGGACCCTCTTCGACTTCGCCCTGTGGACCATCGGCGCCCAGGTGGTGCCCGTCTACCCCACCTCCTCGGCCGAGCAGTGCTTCTGGATGCTGCACGACGCCGAGGTGACCGCGGCCGTCGTGGAGCACGAGGACCACGCGATGACCGTCGCCACCGTCATCGACCGGCTGCCGCGGCTGCGCCGGCTGTGGCAGCTGGACGCCGGCTGTGTGCAGGAGCTGTACGACGCCGGAGCGCACCTGGACGACGAGGTGGTGCACCGGCACCGGCAGGCGGTCACCCCGGACTCGGTCGCCACCGTCATCTACACCTCCGGCACCACGGGCCGCCCCAAGGGCTGTCTGCTGTCCCACGGCAACTTCATGTGCGAGGCGGACACCGTGCTGCGGGGGTGGGAGCCGGTGTTCCACTCCAGGAAGGGCGACGAGGCGTCCACGCTGCTGTTCCTGCCGCTGGCGCACGTCTTCGGGCGGATGGTGGAGGTCGCCGCGATCCGCGGCCGGGTCCGCTTCGGGCACCAGCCGCAGCTGCACGCCGCCGCCCTGCTGCCCGACCTGGCCGCGTTCCGGCCGACGTTCATCCTCGCGGTGCCGTACATCTTCGAGAAGGTGTTCCACGCGGCCCGCCGCAAGGCCGAGCGGGAGGGCAGGTCGGGACCGTTCGAGAAGGCCGTCGACATCGCCGTGAAGTACGCGGAGGCGGTGGAGGCCAAGGCGTGGGGCACCGGGCCGGGCCCGTCGGCGGGGCTGCGGATGCAGCACCAGCTGTTCGACAAGCTGGTGTACGCCAAGGTCCGCGCCGCGATGGGCGGGCGGATCCGCAACGCGATGTCCGGCGGGTCGGCGATGGACCGCCGGCTGGGGCTGTTCTTCGCGGGCGCGGGCGTGCAGATCTACGAGGGCTACGGGCTGACCGAGTCGACGGCCGCCGCGACCGCCAACCCGCCCGGGCGCACCCGCTACGGCACCGTGGGCCCGCCCATCCCGGGCGTGACCGTGCACATCGCCGACGACGGGGAGATCTGGCTGCGCGGCGGCACCGTCTTCCAGGGCTACCTCAACAACCAGAAGGCCACCGACGAGACCCTGCACGACGGCTGGCTGGCCACCGGTGACCTGGGCGCGCTGGACGAGGACGGCTATCTGACCATCACCGGCCGCAAGAAGGAGATCCTGGTGACCTCCGGCGGCAAGAGCGTCTCGCCGGGTGTGCTGGAGGAGCGGGTCCGCGAGCATCCGCTGGTCGGCCAGTGCATCGTGGTCGGCAACGACCGCCCCTACATCGCCGCACTGGTCACGCTGGACCGGGAGGCGGTCGAGCACTGGCTCCAGATGCGCGGCAAGCCGGGGCTGACCGCGGCCGAGCTGGTGCGCGACGCGGATCTCGAGGCGGAGGTGCGGCGCGCGGTGGTGGCCGCCAACACGCTGGTCTCGCAGGCGGAGTCGATCCGCACCTTCCGCATCCTGGCCCAGCCGTTCACCGAGGAGCACGGCCTGCTGACGCCGTCGCTGAAGCTGAAGCGGAAGGCGATCGAGAAGGCGTACGCGAACGAGGTGGACGCGCTCTACCGCGTCTGACACCCCGCCCCCCGGCACCTCCGCGGGCCGGGAATCCGCGGTGACCCGCGCGGCCAGGAATGCGCAGCGGCCCGTGATCGTTGACCATGGGAGTAACACCTGTCGACAACCGAAGGACCAAGAGGCTCGTGAGCAGCAACGTCCCCCCGATCATCCTCAACAACGACGTCGAGATGCCCCAGCTGGGATACGGCGTCTGGCAGGTGCCGGACGACGAGGCCGAGCGAGCCGTCGCCACGGCACTCGAGGCCGGTTACCGCAGCATCGACACCGCCGCGATCTACGGCAACGAGGAGGGCACCGGCAAGGCCATCGCCGCCTCCGGCCTGCCCCGCGAAGAGATCTTCGTCACCACCAAGGTCTGGAACAGCGACCAGGGGTACGACGCCACGCTGCGCGCCTTCGACGCGTCGCTGGCGAAGCTGGGGCTCGACTACGTCGACCTGTACCTGATCCACTGGCCGCTGCCGTCCCGGGACGCGTACGTCGACACCTACAGGGCGTTCGAGAAGCTGTACGCGGACAAGCGGGTGCGTGCCATCGGCGTCTCCAACTTCCTGCCCGAGCACCTGCGGCGGCTGACCGAGGAGACCTCGGTCGTCCCGGCGGTCAACCAGATCGAGCTGCACCCGCACCTGCAGCAGCGCGAGTCGCGCGCCGTCCACGGGGAGCTGGGCATCGCCACCGAGGCCTGGTCGCCGCTCGGCCAGGGCAAGGGCCTGCTGGAGGTGCCCGCGATCGTGGCGATCGCGCGCAAGCACGACCGCACCCCGGCCCAGGTGGTGCTGCGCTGGCACCTCCAGCTGGGCAACATCGTGATCCCGAAGTCCGTGACGCCGTCCCGGATCAAGGAGAACATCGCGGTGTTCGACTTCAGCCTGGACGACGAGGACCTCGCGGCGATCAGCGCGCTCAACGAGGACCGGCGGCTCGGCCCGGACCCGGCCACCTTCGACATGGCCTGATCACCGGTACGGCCTGATCGCGGCCCGGCGCGGCGGCGCGGCTCAGTCGAGGCGCACGTCGGCGTACACGACCTCGAACTCCTCGAGGCCGACCACGTCGACGTGCGCCTTGGCCGACGCCTCGTGGCGCACGCCGGCCATGGCCGCCCGCGAGGCGGCCAGCGCGGCGCGGTCGGCGAACAGGGCGCCGGCCACGGCCCGTCCCCGCTCCCGGTCGAGCAGCAGGGAGGTCCGGCACAGTCCCGGCAGCGACTCGGCCCGGGGCACCACCGTGGCCCGGAAGGCGTCGACGACCAGGTCCGCGTCGCGCGGGTCGAACTCCAGCCGGGCGGCGCGCAGTCCGCCGCCCTGCCGGGGGTGCGCGACCTGGTGGTACACCGCGGCCTCGAAGTTGGCGACCGACAGCGTGCCGGCGAAGGGCTCCAGCAGCGCCTCGCGCCGCTCGCGCATGACCTCGTCGCTGTTGTGCCGCGCCGCCTCGGTCTCCCACCAGCTCACCGTGAGGAGTTTGCCGAGTTCGCGGTCCACGAAGACGCCCGCGCCCCGGTATCCCGGGCGTTCCTCCAGCAGATCCCGTCCCTCGCTGTTGAGCGACCGCACGGCCGTGTCCAGCAGCGCGGGATCACCGGTCGCGTACACCGCGCGTACGAACATGAGACTCGCCTCCGCAAACGGCGACCGTGAAACGGCCGGACGTCGAAGACACGCCCGACCCCACCAGTCTCCCCAGCGACCGCAATCACCGCAATGCGCACGCCTTTCAGCCGTTCGCAACCCGAGGGTTGACGAGGGCATGCCGTCGGGGCACGGTGGACGCACCCGGTAAGGAAACTTTCCTAACAGAAGGGTCTCCGCCATGCGCCTTCGAACCCTCACCCTCGCCGCGGCCTCCGGCACCGCCCTGCTCGCCGCCGGCCTGCTGCCCGCCCACGCCTCCGCCGCCGCCCCGAAGTCCGCCCAGGAGGGCACGGTCAGCGCCGCCGACCTGCTCGCCAAGGTGACGTCCTGTTCACAGATCTCCAACGGCAAGTACAAGACCGACGAGGAGACCTCGGCCACGGTCCCGGTGTGCGGCAAGAACGGCGCGGTGTTCTGGAAGGCGGACATGGACATCGACTGCGACGGCCAGCGCACCACCAACTGCAACGAGGACCGCGACCCCTGGTTCCAGGCCGACACCGCCTTCCACCAGTCCGACGGCAAGCCGCTGAAGGCGGAGACCCTGCCGTACGTCGTGGTGCCCAGCACCAGCGGCATCTGGAACTACTCGGACGCCGGGATCAAGGGCGGCGGTGTGGTCGCCGTCGTCTACAACAACAAGGTCGAGTACGCCGTCGTCGGCGACACCGGCCCCTCGGGCATCATCGGCGAGGCGTCGTACGCCACCGCCAAGGCGCTCGGCATCGACCCGGACCCCGAGACCGGGGGCGCGGACTCGGGGGTGACCTACATCCTGTTCAAGAACTCCAAGGTCTCCCCCATAGAGAGCCACAGCGCCGCGGTCTCCCTCGGGGACCAGCTGGCCAGGCAGTTCCTCGCGAGCAACTGAGACGTCCGTCGCCGGCGGCTGGACCGGCGCCCGGTTCAGCCCTGGCGGACGGCGGTGTGCACGGTGTACGCGCCGAGCACGAACACGTCCGGGCGTACGTGCACGCTCGCCGGGTCGGCGGGGTCCAGGAGCCGGTCGAGGGTGGCGCGGTCGTCGGCGTCCAGCGCCTCGCCGACGCCCTCGCGCACCCGGGACAGGTGCGCGGCGACATAGGCGCGGGCCCGGTCGCCGGCCGGGGCGGGCAGGTCGAGCAGGAAGGTGCGGGTGCCGGTGTGCTTCAGACCGGCCGCGGTCAGCAGGGCGGGCCAGTCCTCGGTCTCGGCGACGGAGCCCGGCAGCTCGGCCCGCATCCGGGCGAACCACTCCTCCTCCAGCGCGTCGAGCCGGGCCTGGAGTCCGGGGCGGCCGATGCCGGGGTCGCGGGGCAGGAAGCGGGAGGGCAGTCCGCCCTCCAGGAGGGCCAGGTCGAGGGCCTGATCAAGACCATCGCCGGCGACGGCCGCATCCACACCACGTTC
>NZ_JACBWZ010000453.1 GCF_013870595.1 Streptomyces sp. WELS2
CTCGCCCAGGGTGAGGACCACCGCGGAGGCCTCCAGCCTGCCGCGCGGGCCGTCCTGCGCGTGCAGGGCGAGCACCGCGTCGGCGAGCCGGACGAGCAGGGCGCGGATCTCGTCGGCGGACAGCCGGCCGGAGGGGTCCTCCAGATACTCCGCGAGTGTCGGGCCGGTGACGAACTCCCTTACCAGGTACGGCACCCCGTCCTCCACGCCGTGGTCGCGGACCGGCGCGATCCCGGGGTGGCGCAGCGCGCCGAGGGCCCGGCCCAGGTCCGGGAAACCGGGCACGTCCCGCCCGTCCGGATACCTGTTCACGACGACGTGGGCGCCCCCGTCCCGGATGTCTTCCGCCAGCCGGCCCCTGGCCCCCGACGGCCGCAGCAGCCGGTACCGCCCCGCGAACAACTCCCCGGCGCCGTCCGCCGACAGGCCTTGGGCGCCGTCGGCCGACAGGCGCAGTGCGCTGTCCTCGAGGATCATGGCGAACGGCTCGTCCTCCACGGCCGTCCCCGCGCCCTCGGCGGACGGCACCGACGCGCGGAACTCGCCGGGTGCCCGGCCCGCCCTGCTGTCGATGAACTCGCCTATGAGGTCGAGGAGTTCGGTGGTGCGATGGCGTTCGGTGCGGGGCAGACCGAGCAGCAGCAGCTCGCGGACGCCGTCACGGAACGCGTAGCAGCCGGGCGGGCCGCCGGGCACGGCGGTGAGCATGCCGCTGAGGATGACCTCGGCCAGGTGCCGGACGCGCCGTGGGTCTACGTCCATGTGGCGCGCGGCGCGGTCCGGCTGGCCGGGACCGGGCTGGGCCCCGGCGACGCGGCGCGGATCACCGGCGCCGAGGGGCTCGACGCGCTGGCGACGGCCCCGGCGGACCTGCTGCTGTGGGAGATGACGCCGTAGCCCCGTAAGGCATCCGCCCCCCGGAGGCCGCCGCCCCGTCAGCCGCGCAGTTCCGCGAGGACCGCGTCCGTGAGGGCCGGCCACGCCTCGATCGCCCAGGGGCCGAACGCGCGGTCGGTCAGCGCGACCCCGGCCGCCCCGGCATCGGGGTCGATCCACAGGAACGTGCCCGACTGCCCGAAGTGCCCGAACGTGCGCGGCGAGGACGAGGCGCCCGTCCAGTGCGGGGACTTGCCGGCACGGATCTCGAAGCCCAGTCCCCAGTCGTTCGGGTTCTGGTGCCCGTACCCGGGCAGGACGCCCTTGGTCCCCGGGTACTGCACGGTCATCGCCGCCGCCACCGTCCGCGCGTCCAGCAGCCGGGGTGCCTGCACCTCCGCCGCGAACCGCAGCAGGTCCTCGACCGTCGACACCCCGTCCTTCGCCGGCGAGCCCTCCAGCGACGTGGCCGTCATGCCCAGCGGCTCCAGCACGGCCTGGCGCAGATACTCCGCGAACGGGATGTCCGTGGCCTTGGCGATGTGGTCCCCGAGCTGCTCGAACCCGGCGTTGGAGTACAGCCGCCGGTCCCCGGGCGGGGCCGTCACCCGGTGCTCGTCGAAGGCCAGCCCCGAGGTGTGCGCGAGGAGGTGACGGACCGTCGCCCCGGGCGGACCGGCCGGCTCGTCCAGCTCGATCGCGCCCTCCTCGTAGGCGACGAGCGCCGCGTAGGCCGTCAGCGGCTTGGTGACGGAGGCCAGCGGGAAGCGGTGCCCGACGGGACCGTGCGTCCCGAGGACGGTCCCGTCGGCTCGTACGATCCCCGCCGCGGCGGTGGGGACGGGCCAGTTCTCGATCAGCGCCAGGCTCTGCAACGACATGCGTCCGAGCCTATGCGGCTCACAGCGGCAGCCGCATCGACGGGTCCGGGTCCCGGGTGAAGCCCAGCGCGGTGTACAGCGGCTCGGCCTGCGGAGAGGCGTTGAGCAGCACGTGCCCGGCGCCGCGTGCCCGGAACCAGGCCAGCAGTTCCTCCACGCACGCGCGGGCGTAGCCCCGCCTGCGGGCGTCCGGGTCGGTCGCCACGCTGAAGACGTACCCGACCCGGCCCAGCGGATTGCCGGGCTTGCCTATGCGGTACTCGACGGTGCCGGCCACCAGCGCGGCCAGTGCTCCCGGCCGGCCGGGGTGGTCCACCACGAACGCGGCGAAGTCCCCGCCGTCGGCGAGCCGCCGGCGCAGCTCCGGCAGCGACTCGCTCTGCCAGCCGGCCGCCTCGCCGGCTCCGCCGCCCCCGTCGCCCCACAGGGAATCGATCATGATCTGGCGCAGTCGCAGTACTTCCCCGGCATCCTCGGGCCCGGCCCGTCGTACGAGACTCATGGGGCGCAGGCTAACCAGCGCGGCCGGCCGGGTCCTGGGGATTTTCTTACCGGACCGGCTTGCCTGGAGTGCACTCCAACGCCATAGCGTGGGGGCATGACGGTGATGCAGACCACGCCAGCGGCCACCGAGCACTCCACACCCGCCGACATCTGCTCCGCCCCTCCCCGGCGCCACCCCCGCCCCGACGGCGAGGACCGCTACACGATCAGCGAGGTCGTCGCGTTCACCGGTCTGACCGCGCACACCCTGCGCTGGTACGAGCGGATCGGGCTGATGCCGCACGTCGACCGCTCGCACACCGGCCAGCGCCGCTACCGCAACCGCGACCTGGACTGGCTGGACTTCGTGACCAAGCTCCGGCTGACCGGCATGCCGGTGGCGGACATGGTCCGGTACGCGCAGCTGGTGCGGGAGGGCGAGGACACCTACCCGCAGCGGCGGGCCCTGCTGGAGTCGACCCGCCGGGACGTCCTGAACCGGATCGCCGAACTGCGCGACACGCTCGCCGTACTCGACCGCAAGATCAGTTTTTACGCCACCGAGGGGACCACTCGATGACCGACGCCAGGATTCCGACGGTACGGCTGGGCACGGACGGGCCGGAGGCCGGCGTGCAGGGCCTCGGCTGCATGGGCATGAGCTTCGCCTACGGCCCGACGGACGCCGGGCAGGCCCGTGCCGCGCTGGACCGGGCACTGGAGCTGGGCGTCACGCTGTACGACACGGCGGACGCCTACGGAGCCGGGGAGAACGAGCGGTTCCTGTCGCCGTTCTTCAAGGCGCACCGGGACGAGGTGGTCATCGCCACCAAGTTCGCCCTGTCCATCCCGCCGGACGACCCGACCAAGCGCGTCATCCGCAACGACGCGCCCTACATCCGCGAGGCGGTCGAGGCCAGCCTGAAGCGGCTGGACGTCGATGTGATCGACCTCTACTACATGCACCGCCGCGATGTGAACGTCCCCATCGAGGAGACCGTCGGCACGATGGCGGAGCTGGTCCGCGAGGGCAAGGTCAAGCACCTCGGGCTCAGCGAGGTCACCGCGGACGAGCTGCGCGCCGCGTACGCCGTGCACCCGATCGCGGCCGTGCAGTCGGAATGGTCCCTGTTCAGCCGGGACATCGAGGCCCGGGTCGTACCGGCCGCGCGGGAGCTGGGCGTGGCCCTGGTGCCGTACTCGCCGCTCGGCCGCGGTTTCCTCACCGGCTCCTTCACCAACGCCGAGCAGGACCTGACGGCCGACGACTTCCGCCGCCACCAGCCCCGCTTCACCGGTGACAACGCGGCGGCCAACGCGGCCCTGCTGGAGCCGGTCCGGGCGGTCGCCGAGGCCCACGGCGCCACGCTCGGCCAGATCGCCCTGGCCTGGGTGCAGCAGCGGGCGTCGGTCGCGGGCCTGACCGTGGTGCCGATCCCGGGCACCCGCAAGCCGGGCCGGGTGGAGGAGAACGTGGCGGCGACCCGCATCACCCTCACCGACGACGAACTGTCCACCCTGGAGCCCATAGCCTCCCAGGTCTCCGGCGACCGCTACCCGGACATGCGCTTCGCGTCGGCGGGCCGCGAGTAAGGATCCGCACAGCGGAATCGGTTCTCCGGAGAGCCCGCCCACCTGGTGGGGGTTCGCTGCCCGACGGGGCCGGCCGGTCGGTGTGTTCCGTCGGTCGCCGTCCCGTCGGGTCGGCGGGTGGTCACAGTTCCGCGAGCAGTTCCGCCTTCTTGGTGGAGAACTCCTCGTCGGTGACCAGGCCGGCCTGGTGGAGTTCGCCGAGGTGGCGGATCCGTTCGGCGATGTCGGCGGGGTCGCGGCGGGCCGCGGCCGGTATCGCGGGTACCGGCCCCCTGGTGCGTACGGCGGCCAGGACCGCCGCGGCGAACGGCAGCGACTCGTGCACCGGGCCGTAGCCCAGCCCGAAGACGACGGCCGCCGGGTCCTGGTCGGGCTGCGCGGGCGCCGCCGGGCCGGCCGAGCGCCGGATCAGCCGCAGATGGCCCTCGAAGACCTCCGGCGAGCGCCACTCCACCCCGCTCAGCTCGGCCACCGCGAAGCTCTGGTCACCGGCCTTCCACTTCGCCGAGGACGCCCCCGTCCAGGACCAGCGGAACTGCACGCACGTCCCGTCGAAGGACGCCTTGGCGTCGTAGGCCTTGAACTGCAGGGGCGCCTCGGGTGCCGCGACCAGGTACCGGTCGGCGGGGCCGGACTCGGTGAGCAGCCCCTTCAGCTCGTCGGCGTAGTACTCGGCGAGGGTCTCCCGCTCGGCCGGCAGCACCAGCCGGTAGGGGTCGGAGCCCTCCTTCAGCTGCCCGTCGGCCGCCTCCATCAGCGGATCGGCGCCGGGGCGCGGCCGCAGGCGCAGGACGACCGTCCCGCGCCGGCCCGGCCCGAGGGTCACGCCCTCGACCGCGGTCAGCGGGATCCGGCGCTCGCCCAGCGCCTGGAACAGCTTCGGTGTCCGAATCCCCCGTTCGTAACGGATGAGCACGGAGTCGGACTCGAACTCCCAGACGGCATGAAATCCCGCCAGTACGTCACCCATGCGGCTCATCGTATGCGGCACGTGCCCCTCCGTCGCCACCCGCGCAGACCGCACTTCCTGCTGTTTCTACGCGCGTTGGGCCGTCGGCGCGCCGGACAGACCGGACCGGCACGCGTCGTCCTCCCGTACGCACGTCACCTCGCTGTACGCGCCCACCCCGATGTCGGCGAGGTTGCGGAGGCTGTCCGTGCCGGGCTGGAAGTAACCGCTGTGGCCCTCGGCGTCCCGGGCCGACAGCACCCGCGCGCCGAACCCCGGGGACACCGGGTCGGCGCCGTGGCCGAGGCCGCCCAGCTCCAGATAGGGCACGTC
>NZ_JACBWZ010000454.1 GCF_013870595.1 Streptomyces sp. WELS2
GCTCGGCTCGCCGTCCGGCCCGTGACGAAAAGCCTGCCGGGCCGACCACGGCCGCCGCCCTGGACTTCGCCGACCGCCTGCGGCACGACGGGCGGCCCGGGGACCTCGTCGTCGCCTCCGTCCACTGGGGGCCCAACTGGGGCTACACCGTCACCCGCGACGAGGTCCGCTTCGCCCACGCGCTCGTCGACGCGGGCGCCGACATCGTCCACGGCCACTCCTCGCACCACCCGCGTCCGCCGGAGATCTACCGGGACCGGCTCGTCCTGTACGGCTGCGGCGACCTCGTCGACGACTACGAGGGCATCGGCGGCTACGAGAGCTACCGCGACGACCTCAGGCTGCTGTACCTGGTGTCGGCCGAGCCCGGCACCGGCCGGCTGACCGGAGTGCGGCTGGTGCCGCTGCGGGCCCGCCGGATGCGCCTGGAGCACGCCACCGCCGACGACACCGCCTGGCTGCGCACCGTCCTGGACACCCACGCCCGCCGCCACGCCACCCGGGTCGACCACGGGCCCGACGGCACGCTCACGGTCCGGCCACTCAGCTGAAACCGGCCGTCGGAGAAGGGAAGCGGCAGCGGAGGCATGCCCTCAGGATCGCCGCCCGCCCTTGCGCAGAAAGGCGCGCAGCCGGGTCGGCGGCCAGGCGTTGATCACCTCTTCCCCGGTCAGCCAGCCGCGCTGCGCGGTGGCCACGCCGTAGCGCATCCGGCCCAGGTGCGGCACGGAGTGCGCGTCGGTGTTCACGGCGAACCGCACCCCGTGCTCCCTCGCCCGCAGGATGTCCTCGTCGCGCAGGTCGAGCCGGTCCGGCTGCGCGTTGACCTCCAGCGCGGTACCGGTCCGCGCGCACGCGGCGAACACCTCGTCCCAGTCGGCGTCCACCCCCGGCCGCCTGCCGATCAGCCGGGTGGTCGGATGCCCGATGACGTTGACGTACGGGTTCTCGCAGGCCCGCACCAGCCGCCGGGTCATCGCCGTACGGTCCAGATCGAAGTGGGAGTGCAGCGAGGCCACGCACAGGTCGAACCCCGCCAGGAACTCCGCCGGCCAGTCCACGTCCCCGTCCGGCCCGATGTTCAGCTCCGTGCCGTGCAGCAGCCGCAGCCGGCCACGGGTGCCGTCCAGCTGCCGCAGCCGCTCCCGCTGGGCGAGGATCTTCTCGTCCGTCATGCGCTGCATGGACAGGTCGGGCGCGTGGTCGGTGACCGCGAAGTAGGCGTAACCGCGCCCGGCGGCGGCGTCCACCATCGCCTCCAGCGAGGCCAGGCCGTCCGTGAGATCGGTGTGCGTGTGCAGGTCGCCGCGGATGTCCCGCTCGGTCACCACCCCGGGCAGCTCGCCGCGCAGCGCCGCCTCGATCTCCCCGCGGTCCTCCCGCAGCGTCGGCGCGATCCACGGCAGCCCGAGCCGGGCGTACACCTCCTCCTCGGTGCGGGAGGCCAGCGAGTCGCCGCTCTCGGCGTCGAACAGGCCGTACTCGGACAGCTTCAGCCCCTGGTGCACGGCGATGGTCCGGGTGCGGATGTTGTGCGCCTTGGAGCCGGTGAAGTACTGCATCGCCGCGCCCCACGACCGAGGGGGCACCACGCGCAGATCGACCTGGAGCCCCTTGCCGGTGCGCACCGAGGTCTTCTTCGTGCCCCGCGCCACGACCTCCGCGGTGGCCGGCAGCGCGCACAGGGCGTCCATGAACGGCGCCGACCGGTCCGCCGCCACCAGCACGTCCACATCGCCGACGGTCTCCCGCATCCGGCGCAGCGAACCGGCGTACGCGCAGCGCTCGCAGCCCGTCACCCCGGACAGCTCCGCGAGGATCTCCTCGGCGGTGTCCAGCGCCAGGGGCAGCGGCACCCGGCCGCCCGCCCGCCGGAGCAGTTCGATGCCGTGCCGGATGTTCTCCTGCGTCTTCTCCCCGAAGCCCTTCAGATCCGCCAGCGCGTCCGCCTCGACGGCCGAGGCCAGCTCGTCCACCGACGAGATGTGCAGGTCCTCGTAGAGCCGCAGCGCCTTCTTCGGCCCGAGCGTCGGGATCGTGATCAGCTCCCGCACTCCCGCGGGGATCCTCGACCGGCGCTCCTCGACCACCGCGATCCGGCCCGTGCGCAGATACTCGGCCACCGTGCCGGCGATCGACCGGCCCACGTTCGGGATCTCCCGCAGCGCGTCCGGCTCCAGCGTGGAGACGTCCGCCGGATACCCGCCGATCGCCCGCGCCGCCTTCTCATAGGCACGCGCCTTGAACGCGTCGCCTCCGGTGATCGCGATGAGATCGGCGTACTCCCGCAGCAACGCCTCGACCTCGTCGTTGACCCGGCCCACAGCCCCAGTCTAGAAACCGCCCCGCACGCACGCGAAAGGCCCCCGCGATTGCAGGGGCCTTGCTGGTGTCCGAGGGGGGACTTGAACCCCCACGCCCGATAAAGGGCACTAGCACCTCAAGCTAGCGCGTCTGCCATTCCGCCACCCGGACAAGGTGTCTGTCGTGCGAGATCTTCCCTTTCGGCGGGGTTTCCCTCGCGGCGACGAAGGAAACATTACCAGGCTTTCGGGGGTGTCCGATCACCCCCCGGCCCCGGCCCCGGCCGCGCGTGAACGGCGTGTCACAGGCGGGGCCCGGTATTGGGTCCGGGGCGGGGCCGGAGAGAGGATGAGGGGGACCACCAGCAGTGACAGCGGGAGGAAGCATCGTGAGCGAGACGGGCACGGCCAGGACCGTCACCGGCGAGGACGAGGTCGTGGACCTCTGCCGCGAGCTGATCCGGTTCGACACCAGCAACTACGGCGACCACTCCGGCCCCGGCGAGCGCAAGGCCGCCGAATGGGTCGCCGAGAAGCTCGCCGAGGTCGGGCTGGAACCGAAGATCTACGAGTCGCACCCCGGCCGTGCCTCCACGGTGGCCCGGATCGAGGGCGAGGACCCGTCCCGGCCCGCGCTGCTCATCCACGGCCACCTGGACGTCGTACCGGCCAACGCCGTCGACTGGACCCACGACCCGTTCTCCGGGGAGATCGCCGACGGCTGCGTGTGGGGACGCGGCGCCGTCGACATGAAGGACATGGACGCCATGACGCTGGCGGTCGTGCGCGACCGGCTGCGCAGCGGGCGCCGGCCCCCGCGGGACGTCGTGGTCGCCTTCCTCGCCGACGAGGAGGCGGGCGGCACGTACGGCGCCCGCTACCTGGTCGACCACCACCCCGAGCTGTTCGAGGGCGTCACCGAGGCCATCAGCGAGGTCGGCGGCTTCTCCTTCACCGTCGACGACAACCGGCGCCTCTATCTGATCCAGACGGCCGAGAAGGGCATGCACTGGATGAAGCTGACCGTGGCCGGCACCGCCGGGCACGGGTCGATGATCCACCGGGACAACGCCATCACCGAGCTGTCGGAGGCGGTGGCCCGGGTCGGCCGGCACAAGTTCCCGGTGCGGGTCACCAAGACCACCCGGGCCTTCCTCGACGAGCTGGGCGACGCGCTCGGCACCGAGCTGGACCCGGAGGACATGGAGTCCACCATCGCCAAGCTCGGCGGCATCGCCAAGCTGATCGGCGCGACCCTGAGCAACACCGCCAACCCCACCCAGCTGAACGCCGGCTACAAGGTCAACGTCATCCCGGGCGAGGCCACCGCCCACATCGACGGCCGGTTCCTGCCCGGTCACGAGGAGGAGTTCCTCGCCGACCTCGACCGGCTGCTCGGCCCGAACGTGCGCCGCGAGGACGTGCACTCGGACAAGGCGCTGGAGACCGGCTTCGACGGCCCGCTGGTGGCGGCCATGCAGTCCGCGCTGCTCGCCGAGGACCCGACCGCCAAGGCGATCCCGTACATGCTCTCCGGCGGCACCGACGCCAAGTCCTTCGACGACCTCGGCATCCGCGGCTTCGGCTTCGCCCCGCTGAAGCTGCCGCCGGAGCTGGACTTCGCCGGCATGTTCCACGGCGTGGACGAGCGGGTGCCGGTCGACGGACTGCGGTTCGGCGTGCGGGTGCTGGACCGGTTCATCGACGCGTCGTGAGGCCGCGCCCCGTGCCCTCGGCCGGCCCGTCCGGGGCGTGCGCTGCGATATTCGGGCAGTCGTACGAAACGTCCTGAGATGGGTGAATGCGACGATCAGTTCGTAGCTTCATTAGTTCCTCCTCGTTGCATCTGATGTGACCCCGCGCCTTGGGGTCGCATTGCCAACTAGGAGGAAGAATGATCAAGAAGGTCGTCGCAGCTGCGGCCGCCACCGGTGGTCTGGTTCTCGCGGGTGCGGGCCTCGCCGTCGCCGACTCCGGTGCCCAGGGCGCCGCCCTGAACTCCCCGGGTGTCGTGTCCGGCAACGTCATCCAGGCGCCCATCCACGTCCCGGTGAACGTGTGCGGCAACACGATCGACGTGGTCGGCGTCCTGAACCCCGCCTTCGGCAACGTCTGCATCAACAAGTGACGCAGACTCCCTGAGGGGCGTCCTTTACGAGCCGTCGGCCCCGGAGCGCGCGCCACGCGCTCCGGGGCCGACCGGCTTTCCGGAACGAAAGCACAGAAGGCAGGGGGGAATCCAGCATGCGTGAGAGTATGCGCAAAGGCCTGATGACCATGGCCGCCGCGACCGGCGTGATCGCCGCCGCGAGCGGTTACGCACACGCCGACTCGGGCGCCAGGGGCGCCGCCGGGGACTCACCCGGCGTACTGTCCGGCAACACGGTGCAGGCGCCGGTACACGCTCCGGTGAACATCTGCGGCAACACGGTGAACGTCGTCGGGCTGCTCAACCCGTCGGTGGGGAACAAGTGCGGCCATCACGGCGGCACTTCGGGGAACCGGCCGGGCGGCCCCGCGGGCAGCGGCTCCGGCGGCTCGCGCGCGGACGGTCACACCGGCGGCTCGCCGGGCGTCGGATCCGGCAACACCGTGCAGGTGCCGGTCGACATCCCGGTGAACGTGTGCGGCAACAGCGTCGACGTCATCGGTGTGGGCGACGCCACGACGGGCAACGACTGCGCCACCCACGACGGGGGGCACGGCAACCCGCCCGGGCGGCCGGGAGGGCCGGGAGAGCCGGGAGGGCCGGGCCACCCGGGGAATCCGGGACGTCCAGGGCATCCGGCGGAACCCGGGAAGCCGGGTG
>NZ_JACBWZ010000455.1 GCF_013870595.1 Streptomyces sp. WELS2
GTCCCGGCCCGGATCTCGTGCACCCCGGGGTCCAGGGCCAGCGGTCCGCCGTCGTAGGCCCTGCCGTCCACGGCACCGCTCGCCACCGCCCGCAGCGGCGCCTCGATCCGCAGCCGTACGGTGCTGTCGACGGTGACCTGGGTGTGCCGGCGGAAGGCCGGCGGCTCCTCCAGGGCGCCGGCGGGGCGCGGGTCGCCGTGCCAGGCGAGCAGCAGGAACACCGCGGGCACGAGGAGGGCGGTCAGCTTCAGGCAGTACTGGAACGCCTGCACGAAGGTGATGCCGCGCATGCCGCCGGCTGCCACGGCCAGGGTGACGACGACGGCGACGAGCACGCCGCCGAGCCACTGCGGCGCGCCCGTGACCAGGCCGAGGGTGAGGCCCGCGCCCTGGAGCTGGGGCAGCAGGTAGAGCCAGCCGACGCCGACGACGAGGATGCCGGCGACGCGCCTGGCGGCCGTGGACTCCAGCCGTGAGTCCGCGAAGTCGGGCAGGGTGTAGGCACCGGAGCGGCGCAGCGGGGCGGCGACGAACGCGAGCAGGACCAGATGGCCGGCCGCGTAGCCGACGGGGAACCAGAGCATCTGGGCGCCCTCGGCGGCGACGAGTCCGGCGATGCCGAGGAAGGAGGCGGCCGAGAGGTACTCCCCGCTGACGGCCATGGCGTTGAGGTACGGCGGGACGGTGCGGGAGGCGACGTAGAAGTCGGACGTGGTACGGGAGACCCGCAGCCCCACCGAGCCGATCACCAGCGTGGCCAGGACCGCCGCCGACACGGCCACGATGCCGTACGTCTGGTTCACCCGGCGGCTCCGGACGCCCGGGAACCGGTCATCGCCGGGCTCCTTCGTCCCGTTCCAGGGCGTCCCGTTCATTGCGCTCGGCCCGTACGACGTACCACCGGCCGATGCCGACGAGCACGGGGTAGGCGCCGGCTCCGAGCACGGCCCAGACGAGCAGCGCGCTGCCCGGCCGGACCGCCGGGTCGGGCAGGGCGGCGAAGACGAGGGGCAGTGACCCGATCGATCCGGCGAGCATCCCGAACGCCGCGAGCCCGAGCCGAAGTTGACGGCGGATCAGATCCCGGAGCAGGGCGGTGTCCTGGGGGCGCGCCCGGGCGGGGGCAATCGGGCCGGGGGCCGGGCGGGACGTCCGGGGAGCCCCCGTGACCACTTCACGCCGGGAAGTCCCGGATCCACCCATGCCGCGCCCTCCGGCCCGCGAAGATCACACGTCGCAGTGGAGTGTACGCAGCCCCGGACCAGAGGGACAGCTCCCGGCCGGCGCCGGTCACCGCCCGCGGGGTCCCCGTCCCATCAGGAGCGGGTAGCCGGCGCGGACGCGGTGCCGTAGGCCGCGGCCATGGGGGAGCTGCCCGTGGTGACGAAGTCCCGGATGCCCGTCAGATAGGCGTCGCGGTCGATCAGCCCGTCGCGGTCGGTGTCGAGGGCGTCGAACGCCGCGCCGGCGCCGGCGCCGGCGTTCCCCGCGGCCGTGCGCAGCCGGATGAACCCGGCGCGGTCCAGGTATCCGTCGGCGTCGGTGTCGGCGAGGTCGAACAGGGAGCCGAGGGCGGGCCGGCAGGAGCGCTCGAACGCCTCGTGCCCGACCCATGAGCGGTATTCCTCGAACCTGACGCGTCCGTCGCCGTCGGCGTCCATGTCCCTGAACACGGCCTCGTGAGCGGCCCGGGACGCGGCGACGACCGGATGGCCGGCGTCGCGGCCCACGGCGGACGCCACCCGGTCGACCCGCGCGAGGTACTCGTCGTGGCTGATCGCGCCGTCGCCGTCCGCGTCCAGCATCTCGAAGATCCGGTGTCGGGGTGAGTCGGTCACTGCGCTTCCTCCTGGTGCGTCCACGACGGGGTGACCGTCGAATTACCCATGCGGGAGGGGGTGATTCGCGGACTCACGGCCCACCACCCGGTCGGGTGGTACGGAGTTCGTCCCGTGTCCCGGCGCATGTGGGAGTTCTGGTGGTGACGGCGAGATTCCCATGGATAGAATGTCGCGCGCTGCTCGCGACGGCGGTCGGCGAGGTCGGTGGTGGGGGCGAGGGTACCGTGTTCGAGCTGCGCAAACTCCCAACGTTTGAGCTGCGGAAACTCCCGGCCGGGGGCGGTCCTGCCCAAGAGTCTGCACGTGTGTTCGCTTTTTCTGGCCCGCACCGCTTACGGCTCGCCCGCGATATCCTCCAGCGATCACCATAAAGCGGCCCATGCACAGCGCGTGGGTCCTTTTTCTTTGCCTCGGGGGCTTCGTTTTCCAGACACGGGGCTTCGATTTCAAGACAAGGGAAGTGTGGAGTGTGATGCCATGAACCGAGTCGGCAGAGACTCGCGCCGGGCGGCCGGGGGGCTTGCGAAGCCGCTCGCGCGCACCGGCTTGTCCCTCCTCTTACTGTCGGGTGCCGCCGTCGGGGTGACGGCCGGACCGGCCACCGCCTCGGCCACCGACGGCACCTTGACGGTCCAGGTACTGCGCGACTTCTTCGGCACCGGCGTGATCAACACGACGATGGACGTGCCGCAGCGGGGCATGCGGGTGGAGGTCTCCGACCCCGCCGGGCACCGGGTCACCGGTGTCACGGACGCCACCGGAAAGGTCGTGGTGCCGGGGTCGGACGAGCTCGACGGCGGCCGGTACCGCGTCGACGTCAGCGTCCCGGAACCGTACCGCCGCCATCTGCGGGCGGCGCCCGCGTCGACGGCGGAGAACCACTTCGACAGCTTCACGTCGTTCGTGGACGTTTCCGACGGGAAGGACGCCTCGGTGGTGACCGGGGTGTGGGATCCGGCCGACTACGCGCTGCCGGACTCCCGGTACTTCGTGCCGGTCCACAACGGCCCGGGCGCGACCGACAACCGGGCGTTGGTGGCGTTCGGCACGAAGGTCCGCGGCACCTGTCCCACCGACGCTGCCTGCCCGGAGACGCTGGCCACACAGGACCAGGTGGGCACGACGTTCGGGCTGGCGTACGACACGTACCGCACCCGGCTGTTCCAGAGCGCGTTCGCCCGCCGGTACAGCCCGTACGGCCCGCAGGGCGGGGGCGCGATCTACACGGTGCCGGCCGACGGCTCGGGTACGCCGAAGCTGTTCGCACGGGTGCCGGACGCCGCGGTGACGCGGCACGACACCGCGAACATGATCAAGGACGGTGGGTTCACCGAAGCGCCGGGCAAGGAGAGCATCGGCGGCCTGGCCCTGTCGGAGGACGGATCCACGCTGTACGCGGTGAACCTGCGCACCCGCAGCCTGGTGAGCTTCGACGCGACCGGCGCCACCGCCGAGGCGCCCAAGGCGACGGTCCCGATCCCGGACCCGGGGTGCGCGAGCCGCGACGACTGGCGGCCGTTCGGACTCCAGACCCACGACAACACGCTGTACGTCGGCGGCGTGTGCAGCGCGGAGAGCACGCAGAAGCGCGAGGACCTGAAGGCCGTCGTCTCCACCTTCGACGGCAAGCGGTTCACCCAGGTGCTGAGCCACCCGCTCACGTACGAACGCGGCAGCGTCTTCGGTTCCGGCGACCGCGCCACCCACTGGAACCCCTGGAACACCGGCCTGGACACTTGGGACGACCGCAAGGCCGGCAACGTCTTCATCGATCCGCAGCCGGAGCTGGCCTCGCTGGCCTTCACCCGCGACGGCTCGATGATCCTGGGCTTCCGCGACCGGTTCATGGACGTGCTCAGCTGGGGAGGGCTGGACCCCCGCCCGGGGAACGACACCGCGGAAAGCGCCATGTCCGGTGGTGACATCACCATGGTCTGCGCCACTGCCACCGGCGAGTACCAGTGGGAGGGCACCGGCAGTTGCCCCAGCAACGCCACCCCCGCCAACAACGGCGGCCAGCCCGCCGACGTGGTCGAATACTTCCCGGGCGACTCCTTCGCCAACGCGCACCAGGAGACCGCGCTGGGCTCCGTCGCCTACATCCCGCAGCAACAGTGGGCCGTCAGCACGGAGTTCGACCCGGTCGTCAACGTCGCGACCTCGGGAACCGGGTACTACGACATCACCACCGGCCAGGGCCCGGGCAACAACCCGGCCGCCAACGGGTACCAGTTCGTCAGCCGGGAGCAGGGCGGGTTCGGCAAGGCCGGCGGGCTCGGTGACATCGCCTACGCGGCGGCGAACGCGCCGATCCAGATCGGCAACGTCGTGTGGTTCGACGGCGACCACAACGGGATCCAGGACCCGGGGCACGTCCTGCTGCCGGGGGCCACGATCAACCTGCTGGACGCCGACGGCGAACAGGTCGCCACGACCAGGACCAACGCCGCCGGCGAGTACTACTTCGGCGGTGTCGGCGCCGCGTACCAGCTGACGCCCGGTGCGAAGTACACCGTGCAGTTCGACGTGTGCACCGCGGACACCAGCCAGGTGCCCGAGCATCCGGCGGCGAGCGAGCTGCGGTTCACGCTCCCGCGGGCCGGTGACAACCGTGCGCACGACTCCAATGTGACCCCGCCGACCAGCGGGGAACTGTGCAACGGCTACGCGCCCGTCACCGCCCCGGACAAGCCGGGCGGCGTCGACCACACCATCGACGCCGGGGTGTACATCCCGAAGGAATCCCCCAGCCCGAGCCCGACCCCGACTCCCACCCCGACCCCGACCCCGACTCCCAGCCCGACTCCGGCACCGACCCGGAGCGCGCCACCGGCCCCGACGCCGCCGTCACCGGCGCCGCCGGCCAACCCGGCCCCGGGCAGCGGGGGCGGGGGCGGTTCGATGGCGAACACCGGTATGTCCGGGGTGCCCACGCTGATCGGCCTCGCCGGTCTGCTGGTGGGCGCGGGCCTGGTCATCGCGTTCGTGACCCGGAACCGCCGCGCCCGGCACCACTGACCGCACCGCACCACGGTGATCCGCCCGTCCGCGACCGGAACGGCGCGCGCGGGCGGATCACGTCCCGGCCGGCCCCCTAGGGCCGGCCTTGCCGTCGTCTGCCACCCCGCCGCCGTGCGGCGGGGTGATGACCGAGAGGGTGAAGCAGCCAAGTGCCAGTGTCGAACCGTGTGCGCGGCGGGAGAATCCGGCAGGCCCCTGCGGACCGTGCGCCCCACCGGCGCCGATGGCGGTGGCCGCGCTGG
>NZ_JACBWZ010000456.1 GCF_013870595.1 Streptomyces sp. WELS2
GCCGCGCCTTCGCCGTCGCCCAGCAGGTGGTCGCGGCGCAGGCGGGCGACGCGACGGCACGACAGTTCCACCTCGAACTGCGCGTGCTGGCGCTGCTGGAGGACCTGCGCGAGAACTTCCGCCCGCGAGCGATGGACCTGCGCCGCCGCAAGCGCACCGTGCCGCCCGTGGTGTACCTGCCCAGGGCCACCGAGGAGGACGGCGGTCTGCTCCTGCTGCGCACCATCAGCGACGTGCGCAGCCGCCGCAGCGAGGTCGATCCCCTGCTCGTGCTGGCCGCGGTCCCGGCAGCCGAACGCCTGCGGCCGCAGGTCCCCGCCGACCCGGAGCCGGCCGCCGCACCCGGCCGCCCCGACGCCGGTGACGAGGAAGAGACCTTCGGCGCGGACGCCAGGTACCAGCGGTGGGTGACCAACCTCAACGCCGGCCAGTCCCCGGGCCGGGCCGCCACCCTGCCGTGGATCCTGTACATCCCGATGCCCGGCGACGAACTGCGCCACCGGCACTCCGCACAGCACTCCACCGAGCGCATCCGCCGGACGCCCGCCTGGCTCCTGTGGTCCCGGCCCTGCCTCGCCGTGGTCCTCGCGCTCGGCCTGGCCGCGGGCTTCCTCGGCAACCACTACCTCGCCGGACGCTACTGCGAGGGCCGGCTGCTCGGCTCCAACACCGACTCCGGCCTCTACGACGGCCGGTGCGTCGGCGTCGCCACCGGGGACGTACGGCTCGCGCAGGGCAACACACTGAGCCTGTCCGGCGCCGGCAAGGGCGTCACCTTCGACGCGGTGGAGCGGGCGATCAGGGCCGAGAACGCGGCCATCGGACCGCACGACGCCCATGTGACGATCGTCTACGCCGGTCCGGTCACCGCCGTCAGGCAGGCCGACACCCGCAAGGGGCTGGAGGAGATCACGGGGGTGTACCTCTACCAGCACTACGCCAACGTCAGCACCGATCAGCCGACCAAGATAAAGGTCCTGCTCGCCAACGCCGACGAGAACATGCTGCACGTCGTCCCGATGGCCCGGCACATCGCGGACCTGGCGCGCCGCGACCGCTCCGTCGTCGGCGTCGTGGGCATGGGACGCGACACCACCGAGACCGAGCAGGCCGCCCGCATCCTCAAGGGGGCCGGTCTGCCCGTGGTGAGCACCACCAACTCCGGCAGCCACCTGGCGCGCAGGCTGTCCAACTGGTTCGGGCTCGCCGCCACCGACGAGGAGGAGGCGAACGCCCTGGGGATCGTCGCCGGTCAGCTGGCCGCCCGGGAGAAGGGCGCCCAGGGCGCCGTGCTGTCCCGGTCGGTCGGCAGCGAGAAGGACTTCTACACCACCGAACAGGCCAGGGTGGGCAAGCGCATGCTGCGCCAGGCGGGCTTCGCCCTCGCGCCCTCGCGGACGTACCGGCTCAGTGCCGAGGGCGAACCCGAACTGACCACCCCCATCGGCGACATCTGCGGCAGCCGGCCCGTGCCGAAGGCCCTCTACTTCGCCGGCCGGGTCGAGGACGTGCCCAACCTGATGTCCCAACTCGGTTCCACCCCCGGCTGTTCGGGACGCGGCATCACCGTGTTCACCGGCGACGACCTCACCAAGAGCAACTACGAGGAGGGCGAGGCCCTGCGCATCCCGGACGAGGTCACCCTCTACCACTTCGCCCTCGCGCCCATGGACCTGGCGGCGAGGACCGGTTTCTACATCGACGCCCACCGCGTCCTCATGGAGTTGCTGCCGCCCGGAGCACGGCGGACGGCGCTCGCCGATCCCACCCGGCCCTGGACCGACGCGCTGTTCTCCAACGGGCAGACGGTGCTGTCCTACAGCGCCACGGCCGTCCTGTACCGGGCCGCGCGCAACGGCGACGTCCCGCAGACCGCCGCGGAGACCTGGGCCGACCTGCGCTGGCACCCCGTTCCGAACCTTCCGGTCGGCACGGTCGGCTTCGCCGGCAGCCGGCCCTACGCCGACCAGCGCGGCCACGGTTACGAGATCGTGCGGGTCAGCTACGACGCCGGTGAGGTGCGGTCGGAGAACGTGTGCGGGCGGCCCGCGGGCAGCGAGGCACAGCTCAGCCCACCTCCCGGCCCCAAGGGAGCCGACCCGCACACGATCTGCCGTCTGAGCTGACCCCGGGCCGCTTCAGCGGCTTGCGGGCGGTGCGGTGAGGCCGGGGGCGGTGCGGTGGACCGAGCGGAAGCGCACTGCCCCCGGCGGCCGCCCACGGCGTCACAGATCCCTGCGCATGCACACGCGCGGCCACCGGTCCAGGCCGTGGGCCGCCTCCCGCTCCCGAATCTCCCGCAGGCCGGGGGTGAGCATGTCCTCGGCCAGGACACGGAAGCCACAGCGTGTGTAGTAGGAGGCGTTCCACGGGACGTCGGCGAACGTGGTGAGGGTCAGGGCGGGCGCCTGCCGGCTCCTGGCGTGGCCGGCCAGATGCTCGAGCAGGGACCTGCCCACCCCCCGCCGGGCGCTGCCGGGGTGCACCGAGACCTGCTCGACATGGAAATTGCCGTCGACGAGATCGGCGATCAGGTAGCCGACCGGGACGCCGGCCGCGTCGACCGCCACCCAGGCCCTCCCGTCGCGCTGGTACCGGGCGAGCTCGTCCAGCGGAAGCGGCTCGTCCTCGGCGATCTCCGGCATGCCTATGTCGTGGAACCGCCGGCCGGCGGCCCTCTCGATGTCCTGGAGAAGGGGCAGCTCGCTCATACGAGGGGATCGAATGTCCATGTGATCATTGTCCGCAACGCGGCGGCCCGGGCGAACGGTTCGGCCGGTCAGAGCGCGCAGAAGGCGTCCCGCATGCCCTTGTCGGTGTCCGTCTGGCCCCGGGTCGGTGCCTGGAGGTGGTATTCGGTGTTGGCCTCCAGCACCTGCTTGCCGCCGTCGTCGTCCGCGTACCACGTGCTGAAGTAGCCGAGCACGGCCCCGTTGTGGGACCACACCCACTGGCCGCAGGACAGTTGGAGCCGGCTGATGCCCAGCCCGTAGCGGATGTCACCGCTCCCGGTGGGGACCGTGGTCTTCAGCTCGGCCTCCTGCGCGGGCGGCAGCAGCCGCCCGTCGAGCAGCGCCCGGGTGAAGGCGGCCAGGTCGTCCAGGGTCGACACCATCGCGCCTGCCGAACCCATCCCCTGGACGTTGGAGACCGTGACGTCCGTGATCACCATGCCGAGCCACGCGTACGCGTAGCCGTGCAGGTAGTTGCCGTGCAGGGTGGGGTCGGAGGTGGGGAAGACGGTGTGCCGCAGACCGAGCGGCTCGATGATCCGCCGGGTGACCTCGATCGCCGGGTCATTTCCCGTGACCGCCTTGATCACCATGCCCGCCAGCACGTAATTGGTGTTGGAGTACGCCCACTTCTCGCCCGGTTCGGCGGAGGGCGGCTGCAGCGCGAGACCCAGGTCCACGAGGGTCTGCGGCGGCCAGGCCCGGTTCGGTTCGCGGTTGGCGGCGTAGGAGTTGTAGAACGACGTGTTGTGCAGGAAGTCCGGGAGGCCCGAGGTGTGGTTGAGCAGCTCCCTCAAGGTGATCCGGCTGCCGTCGTAGCCGTTGGCGTCGACGGCGCCCGGCAGCCACCGGGCGACGGAGTCGTCCAGGGAGAGCTTGCCCTCGGCTTCCAGTTGCAGCAGTACGGTCGCGATGAACGCCTTGGTGTTGCTGCCGATCCGGAACTGCGCCTGCGGATCGGCGGGCACCTTGGTGACGGTGTCACCGGTGCCCGCCGATACGTACTGCGCGCTGTCACCGGAGCGGACCAGGCCGATCACGCCCGGGTAGCCGTCGGCGATGCCTTTCTGCGCGCCGGACCGCAGGATGCTCGCGGCCGTCGGTGCGTCGGCGTGGACCGGGGCGGCGGCGGTGAGAACCGCGAGCGTCAGCGTCGCGCCGACGGCCATCACACGTGCGGATTTCATGGGACCTCTCCTCGTCACGGGGTTGCCCTGAGGGCTGCGCCGGGCGGTGGTGCACGGCGCGAGAGCGAGCCTGGATCAAGGGCGGCCCGGTGAACAGGTCATACGGGCGGCCATATATGACCGGTCGTCACCATGACCGGTGCCAAGGCGCTGACCTGCGCCGGACGCCCCGAAAAAGAGAGGCCGCCCGGCACGGAGGGGGACGGCGGTCCCGCGCCGACCGCACGGCCGGAACGCGGACGTGGACGAGTCCGTACGGCCGGAGCGCGGACGTGGACGAGTCCGTACGGCCGGAGCGCGGGTGCCGCCCCGTCCACCGCGGGCCGCCGGGGCCTTTCGAGACGCCCCCGTCACCGCCCTCCGCGCGTCGCCCGTCGGTTCGGGCAGGGGGATTGCCGCGGTGATCTCGGAGCCGATCGCTTCCGGGAGGACCTGGAAACCGCGACCGTATTGACATGTCCCGCGCAACTTCGGATGCTGGCGTCACCCTTTCGACCGACGCGGACATCGAGTACGGAACGCGGTCATGAAGCCGTCCCGCCGCCTTTTCAACGCCGCCGCCTTCCTGCTGGCCGGCCTGCTCGCGGCCGTGCTGTCTGTGACGTCCGCTCCGCCCGCGCGGGCGGAGCGGACGAGTTTGCGCGCCGCCGACCCGAGTGTGCTTCGCGTCGGCGACACGTATGTCGCGGTCCAGTCGACCGGCGGCGGTATCGCCGTGCGCCTGGCTCCGTCGACGGCGGCGCTGGCCTCGGCACCGGCCCGCCAGGTCTGGGCGGACACCCGTGGCCTCGGCGAGGTGTGGGCCCCCGAGATCGTGAGGGACGGCGGCCGGTACTACATCTACTTCTCGGCGGGCCGCGGAGCCGCTCACCGCATGTACGTCATCAGCTCGGCCGCCCCCGACAGCGGGTGCACCGCCGAGACCCGTCTGGCGCTGCCCGACGACAAGTGGGCCATAGACGGCACCCTGTTCACCTTCGGCGGACAGCGCTGGTTCGTCTGGTCCGGCTGGGCCGCCGACACCAACGTCGAACAGAACCTCTACATCGCCCGGATGAGCGGCCCCACCACACCGACCGGTGGCCGGTACGCAGTCCGACCCCGGAGGACCGCACCTCTCGCTGCCCTTGAGCGGTGCGCTCCGCACCGTCCGGG
>NZ_JACBWZ010000457.1 GCF_013870595.1 Streptomyces sp. WELS2
CACGGCCAGGGCGATCAGGATCTCGCGGGCGTGGGGGGTGCCGGCGCGGGCGAGGGCGTCGAGGGCCTCGGTGAGCAGGTCGTCGCTGTCGGGGAAGGCGCGGCTCATGGGGACGAGCAGGCTTCTCGGGGCGTCGCCGGGGGCGGGCGGGGTCCAGCGCCCGTAGCGTCCGGGTGCTCCGCCGCGCCGTTGCCAGCCGTGCCGGTGCAGCAGGGTGCCGAGCACGGCGGGGTCGACGTCGGCGGGGTCGGGGGGCCGGTGCCAGGGCGTGGGGAGCGGCCGTACCGGTGTGTCGTGGGGGCGGTTCGTCATGGTCTGCCTCCGGTCCCGACCCGCGTCATGATCTCGCACAGGGCCCGGTCGTCGAAGATGCGTGAGGTCGGTACGCGCACGGTGGTGCGGTGCCGGCCGGTGACGGGGTGGCCGGCGAGGTTGACCCAGTAGCAGCAGTGCCTGAGGTCGAGGCGGTCGTGGCCGGCGCGCAGCCAGTCGTCCTGGGAGCGCGGCACCAGCATGACGACCAGGATCTTGTGCACCGAGACGGGGCTGCGGGCGAGTTTGCGCAGGTGGTCGTTGTCGAGCGTGAAGGAGAAGGAGCGGCCCGGGGGGTGGGGCGCGATCTGGTAGGTGGCCTTCAGCTGGACCTTGATGGTGACCTCGTCGTCCACGGTGTGTCCGGGTGCGCTGTGGCTGAGGTGCCAGTCGATGCCGTTGTCGGGGAAGGGCTGGGACAGTGAGCAGCCGGCCGCGGCGGCGACGGCGTGCAGATAGCCGACCTGGAGTGTCTCCATGCAGGCGGTGGTGGCGAGGGTGCCGCGAAGGGTGCCCGGCCGGGTGGGCGGCAGCCCGCCCCGTTCGGGCTGCGCTATGGCCATGCCCAAGTGCCTTCCATGACCGGAGGTTTGCCGCTTCGGGTCGCTGAACTGCGCGGACCCGTACTCCTGTTGTCTCCTGGCGGCGTACGGCGCAAACGGTCCGGGTATCACCAAACGGCAGAAGACGGGGCGTCGGCTGCCGTGGGTGAGCGAGGAGTTGGGATGACGACCTGGTACGAGGGGCCGCTGGCCGCCTTCGACACGGAGACGACGGGCGTGGACGTCGAGACCGACCGGATCGTGTCGGCCGCCGTCGTCGTCCAGGACGCGCCGGGGACCCGGCCCCGGGTGTCGCGCTGGCTGGTGAATCCGGGGGTGCCGGTGCCGGCGGAGG
Organism: Streptomyces sp. WELS2; assembly: GCF_013870595.1. Taxonomy (GTDB): domain Bacteria; phylum Actinomycetota; class Actinomycetes; order Streptomycetales; family Streptomycetaceae; genus Streptomyces. The sequence goes on from NZ_JACBWZ010000457.1 coordinate 1,210, forward strand.
CGACGGCGGTGCACGGGCTGACGGAGGAGCACCTCCAGCACAACGGGCGCTGGCCGGCGCCGGTGATGTACGAGATAGCGGAGCAGCTGGCGGAGCACGCGACGCTGGGCCGCCCGCTGGTGGTGATGAACGCGCCGTTCGATCTGACGCTGCTGGACCGGGAGTTGCGCCGGCACCGGGCGTCGTCGCTGGCGCGCTGGTTCGACTCGGTGCCGCTGAAGGTGCTGGATCCGCGGGTGCTGGACCGGCAGCTGGACCGGTACCGCAAGGGCCGCCGCACGCTGGGCGATCTGTGCGAGCACTACGGCGTGACGTTGCAGGGCGCGCACGACGCGGCGGCGGACGCGCTGGCCGCGCTGGATGTCGTACGGGCGCTGGGGCGGCGTTTCGCGACGCGGCTGGAGCGGCTGTCCCCGGCCGAGCTGCACGCGCTGCAGGTGGAGTGGCACGCGGCGCAGGCGCGCGGGTTGCAGGCGTGGTTCGCGCGCAGTGGCTCGGAGGAGACGGTGTGCCCGGAGTGGCCGCTGCGGCCGGAGCTGCCGGCGGCGGCGTGACCCGGGAGCCCGCGGGAAGGCGGCGGGCGGCATGAAGAAGGCCGGTCCGCTGTGGCGGACCGGCCTTTCCCGGTGGGCGATACTGGGATCGAACCAGTGACCTCTTCGGTGTGAACGAAGCGCTCTCCCGCTGAGCTAATCGCCCGGGAACGCACTGAACAATACAGGTCCGGGCGCCCTTCGTTCAAACCGCCTCCAGACGGCGCAGCAGTCCGCGCCGTCCGGCCCGCATCATCAGGCGGTGGTTGAGGCGGAACAGGGGCCGTCCGGGCATGGCGAGCCGCCTGAGCAGGGGCCGGACCACGAAGACGTCCTGTTCGTAGCGGGCGAGGGTGCCGGGGCCGTCGGCGCTGATCGTCCAGCGGGCCCAGCCCTCGAGGTCTCCGGAGAGGGCGGCCTCCAGGACGCCGGCGGCCGGGTCGCGGCGGGTCTGCCGCACGGTGGCGGTGAGGGCGAGGGGCAGCGCGGACCGGATGACGACCAGGCCGGTGTGCTCGGACAGGCGGGTCGCCGACCGCACCTGGGGCCACCACCGGGGGTAGTCGTCGGCCCGCTCCAGCACCGCGTAGACGGCGGCCGGCGGGGCGGGCAGGGGCCAGGTGCTGCGGAAGCGGTAGTGGCAGGGGTCCATGGGGCGAGTGTGCCGGGGTGGGCGCGTGGATCTGAGTACGCGTACTCATGTGCCCTGCCGTGGGCCCGGTCACACTCGAAGGGCGAGCGCCGCCGCCCGTGCTGCGGCGCTCCCCCAGCCCCGGTCGCCCGCCGGCTAGGCCGGCATCCGGTCGCCGAGCAGGGCGAGGTTCTCGATGGCGGCGAGGCCGTAGAGGGCGGTCTCGTTGGTGGACACCCAGGCCGCCTCGGCGCCCTCCACCAGGGCGGCCGGTCCGGTCAGCCGCTCGGTCCTCCAGGGCGAGGACTCGGTGTAGCCGTCGGAGTTGTAGAACTTGGCCCAGGCGCGCTTGGCGAGGGCCGCGTCACCGGTCTGTACGGCGGCGTAGGCGTCGAGGCGCGAGTGGCCCTGGAACAGCAGCAGGCTGCCGAAGTTGGTGCCGTAGCGGGCGGTCTGTTCGGCCTTGGTGGCGTTGAAGTAGCGGCAGTAGTCCAGGTAGGCCGCCTTGAACTCCGGCATGTCGACGAGGTGGACGAGTTCGGCGCACAGTTCGTTGAGTCCGAACACGGCCGAGAGGTGGGAGACGGAGACGGCCGGCTTGTCGGCGACGGCGAACTCGCCGGTGTCGAGGTCGTACAGCCCGCTGCCCTGGACGAAGCCGTTGGGCTGGGCGGCGATGCCCGCCATCGTGGACAGCACGCGTGCCCTGGCCTTCTCCCACTTGGGGCCCTTGCGTTCCCACTCGGTGAGCCAGGCCGACACCAGGCCGCTCCAGTCGGTGCCGAAGCCGATGGACAGGGCGTGCCGGTCGGGGGTGTAGGGGTCGGTGCGGACCTTGCGCTGGGGGTCGAGGACGAGGAAGGTCTCGTCGGAGTCGACGTTGGCGTGCATGAGGTCGCCGACGCGTTCGTCGGCGGTGAGGAAGTAGTAGAAGCGCCGGTAGGTGGTGTTGGCGATGCGCTGCTGTTTGGCGCTGTCGGCGAAGTGCTGCACTCCGTGCCGGGTGCCGAGGCCGGCCCATGTGCCGAGGTGGTAGACGTCGACCTCGCCGGTGTGCCGGGTCATGGCCTCGGCGAAGCGGAAGATGTCGGCGCGGCCGCTTCTGAGGTAGGCGTACCAGAGCCACAGGTCGGGTGAGAGCTCGGAGTTGTCCCAGGCGTAGCCGCCGATGTCGTAGCGCCATACGTGCCGGGCGGAGTCGTAGGTGTGCATGATGTCGCCGTAGTTCCAGAAGCCGTACCAGCGGCGCATCTCCACCTGGTCCTTGTAGTAGGTGAAGAGGAAGTCGAGGTGGTCCTCGATCTTCGCCTTGGCCGGGGTGGAGCGGTCGGGCTCGGAGTACAGGCCGGGGCCGAAGACCTTGGCCTTGATGAGCTGCCCGGGCGGGGCGGCGAGCTGGGGCAGGACGCGTACGGCTTCGGCCTGCCGGGCGAGGGTGTCGGCGGTGGGGGTGGAGTCGTTGGCCCAGAAGAGGAGTTCGGAGGTACGGGCGATGCCGTAGGGGGTGCCGAAGCCGGGCTCGTAGTCCTCGTAGGTGATGTTGAGGCCTTCGAGCTGTTCGGCGTAGGTGTCCTGGCCCATGCCGTCGTGGTAGAAGCGCAGGTCCATGGGCTGGGCCTCGGGTGACCAGAGCCAGAGGGTGACGGTGGCCTCGTCGGTGTGGGCGTCGCGGACGTCGAGCTGGGCGGGGAACTTCTCCCAGAAGTCGCGCAGGCCGAAGGAGAGGCCGCCGCTCGCGCCGCCGACGTAGCCGAAGCCGGAGGCGCGCCGGCCGCCGCCGGCGGTGATCCAGCCGTGGCCTTTCTTTGTGCGCTTGCGGACGGTGAAGCCGTCGGCGGAGAGCTGGGCGAGGGTGTAGTCGCCCCAGTGCGGGATGTACCGCAGGCGGGTGGTGACGCGCTGGTCCCAGGTGGCGGGGTCGGGGAGCCTCCTGCCCTCGTACTGGGCGGCCTGGACGGCGGCGCCGGGGTCGCGGCGCAGTCCGGTGATGCCCTGGACGGCCTCGCGCAGCAGCCCGGTGCCCTCGCCGCCGATGCGGATGTGCCGGTCGTAGGCCGCGTCGCGCATCGGCACGGTGAAGCGGACGCCGAGACCGCGGATGAAGTCGCCGCTCGCCTTGCCGGGCTCCTGCTTCCCGTCGTAGGTGATGGTGTGCACCATGCGGAAGGACTCGGAGCCGGCGTAGAAGTACAGGCGGAGGGAGAACGGCAGCCACTCCCGGTCGCCCTTGCGGTGCTTGCCGTCGACGCGGACGACGGCCCGGACGGGTCCGTCCTGTTCGACGGTGACGGAGGCGATGGCGCCGTCGAAGCGTTCGGTCCGGACCGTGCCCTGGTCCTCTTCCTCGATCTCGGGCTGGCGCAGGAGGACGAGCCGGCCGTTGCGGGCGATCTCGGTGGAGCCGCGGGTGACGGACTTGACGAGCGTGGAGCCGTTCTTGCCGATCTTCGCGGTGATGACGCCGGTGGAGACGTCGACGGTGCCGCCGCCGCTGTCGACGGTGACCTTTTTCGCGGGCTCGGCGGGGGTGCCCGTGGTGAGGGTGAGCTTGCCGGTGCCGGTGCCGGTGCCGGTGGCGACGGCGTGGGCGGTCCATTTCAGGGAGCCGTCGGGCCAGTAGGCGAGCGGCCAGGTCTGCACGGGGACGTGCCCGCCGTCGGCGTCGGTGACCGCGAAGGACTGGTCC
>NZ_JACBWZ010000458.1 GCF_013870595.1 Streptomyces sp. WELS2
ACGGGACGGGCCACGACCGGTGAGGCGGACCGGGACGGGCCGGGACCGGTGAGGCCGACCGGGACTTGGCCGGCCGGCACTTCGGCCCCGACGCCGGACGGCGGACGCCGGACGGCGGGAACCGCTAGGACGGCTGTGACAGGTCGATCGCCCGGTCCACGTCCCCGGGGCGGAGCACCCGCAGGATGCCTTCGAGGAAGTAGTAGTCGGCGTAGGGCAGCGAGATCTCGATGCCGTCCTCCCCCGGGCGGTTGCGGGTGCAGCGGGCCACGACCGCCTCCGCCCGGGCCGAGTTCCTGGTCAGACACGTCTCCGCGAGCGCGGTGAGGATCCGCAGCGCCACGTCCCGGTAGGCGCGCCGGCCGGTCGCCGCGTGCAGGTCCAGCAGACCGCACGCCGTGATCGCCCCGGCGGAGGCGTCCTTGATGTCGTACGGCTGCTGCGGCGCGCGGTAGTCCCAGACGGGAACGTGGTCCGGGGTCAGCACCCCGATGGCGTAGTCCGCGAGTCTGCGCGCCGCGTCCCGGAACCCGGTGTCGCCGGTCCTGCGGTACATGGTGGTGAACCCGTAGATGCCCCACGCCTGTCCGCGCGACCAGCAGGAGGAGGCGTCGTAGCCCTGCACCGTGGCGGGGCCGAGGGGGGCGCCGGTGTCCGGGTCGAAGTCGAAGGCGTGCGGGGTCGAGCCGTCCGGGCGGAGGAAGACGCGCCGGGCGGTCTTCGCGTGCGCCACCGCGATGTCCAGGTAGGCGGGGTCACCGGTCTGCCGGCTCGCGAACGCCAGCAGGTCCAGGTTCATCATCGTGTCGACGATGGTGCGGCCGGCGTTGGCGGTGTCGTTCAGCGCGCCCCACGCCCGGATGAACCCGCCGCGCGGGTTGTAGCGCCGGATCAGGGAGTCCGCCGCGCGTATCGCGCCGGTGCGCCACTCCTCGTCGCCGGTCAGGCGCCAGGCGGTGACCCAGGAGGGGTAGAACAGGAACCCGAGGTCGTGGGTGGTCGTGTCGCTCTGGCGGGGGGCCAGGTTCCGGGCCGACTCGACCGCCCGGGCGCGGAAGGTGTCGTCCCCGCTGTACAGGTACGCCATCCACAGCGTCCCGGGCCAGAAACCGCCCACCCAGTCCCCGCCGCGCGAGTACGTCCACTTCTCGAACCTGGTGCCGACCGGGAAGCCGGTGACGCGGGGCGCCACGGCACGGATCTTGGCCACCGCGTAGTCCGCCGCCGCGCTCAGCGTCCGCGAGGCCGCGCCCGTCTCAGCCCGTCCGGCCGCCGCGGGTGCCGCCGATGCCTCCGCGACCGGCCCCACGGCCGCCGCACCGGCCGCCGTGACCAGCAGCGCACGCCGGGAAACGCTCATGCCCGCCCTCCCACTCCGCCGTGTTCGAAGGAAGTCGGCTGAGCTTGGCACACGCGCACATGGCATGTACACCCACGTGAGTGAAGTTCATTCATGTGAACGTCACTTGTCCACACCCGCTCAAGTGGCAGCACCGGGCGGCGACCCCGACGGTGTGGTGACCGGGCGCCGCCGCGCGCCGCCACCACTCACCCTCCCTCGCTCCCCTCGGCCGGTCGGCGCCGCCACCACAGGTCCGCGCGCCACTGCCGCCGGGCGGCGAACGGGTCCGGCAGGGTGCGCGCGAGATGCTCGGCGTCCAACGCCCGCACCCGGCGCCCCAGTTCGGCCCACGGGGCGGGAGGCAGCCGCCGCAGGACGCCGTCCAGTACGTCACGGGCATGCCGTACGTCGTCGAAGGCGCAGCCCCGGCAAAGGCACCCGGCTTCCCAGGGGTACCTGGGCCGGCGACCGGTGGGCCGGGAGACTTCCGCTCGTCCTCGGGTGAGGTCCCGGTGAGTCCCCATGAGTTGCGGGCGGGTCATCTCGCCCCGCACCCCGGATAGAACGGCGTCAGGCCCGCGTGCGGGAGGCGGGCCGGTGGGTGGTGGCCGGTGGCCCCGGCGTCCGTGACGTAGGCACGGCCGCCGGACCCGAGTCCGGTGCGCGGGTCGCCGAGCCGGGCCTCGAACACATACACCCCGTCGCCCGCGTAGGTGTAGGCCACCAGGTCGGGATACCGGTCGTGGTTGTAGTCGGCCACCGCGATGTCCTGCGTGGCGCCCAGGTCGAGCCGTACCGTGCGCCGGCTGCGGCCGGTGCCGGAGAAGGGACCGAGGCGCAGTTCGGCCACGCGGGGCGGAACGGGGTCGTCGCCGGCCTGGGCGCGCCCGGCGACCACGGCCAGGTCGCTCCAGCCGTCCTGGTCGAAGTCCGCGACGGCGGCGCGCACATACTGTTGCCGGTTCCCCGGGCGGTCGGCCAGTCCCCGCGCCGGTACGGTCCGTTCGCGGCCCGGGCCGGTGCCGAAGGTGACGGTCAGGCGGGCACCGTGGTGGGACGGGTCGGTTATCCGGTCCGGGCGGCCGTCGTCGTCCACGTCGGCGATCAGGTCCCCGGACCCGGTCAGGCACGCGGCGACGGCGGAGGGCCCGGCCGGACGCGGCGGGGGCTTCCCCAGGGAGTCCTCGCACCCGGAGCACAGCAGCAGACCGGCAAGGACCACGGCCACGCGGGTACGGCGCCCCGGCCGGGGAGTACCGGTGTGTCCGCGCGCTGCCATGAACAGGCATCCTAGCCACGAGGGTTACCGGGGCCGGAAGTCGAGGCACACGGACCCTCTCCCCCGGCACCATCGACATCACGGACGCGTCCTCTGGCGTAGACCCCCGCGCAGCGTGTCGCACACCATTCGGTGCGCCCGAACACCTACTCCACCGGATACGGCACCTTCTCCTGCGGCCACGGCACCGGCATGGAGACACACGCCGAGCTCGCCGACACCGTCTACACGCATGCCGGACCGTCCGGCGGGGGCAGTCGGCCGATCCCGGCCCGGGTCGGCCGCCAGTCTGACGACCTCTACCGGCTTACCCGGTCAAGTCCCTTATTCCGAAGCGGAGTTCACCGCAGGGCACCCCTTTCGACGAGACCTTGGGGGACACCGCGGCGGACGCCACCGGGAACGGGTGGACCGCGTGTTTCGAGGGTGTCGTGGACGACTTGCGGGTCCACGGCCGGACACTCACCCCGGCCGAGGTCACGGCCCTGGCCCAGGGCTGACCACCGTGTCTGTGTGTCACGAAAGGTGAGAACGGGTTAACTCACCCGTATCATCCAGGTGTCGCACCACAAGCGGAGGTAGATATGCCGGAAACCGCTGGGCCCGTCACCGAATTGGCCTCTCAGTACGTCAGCCAGGTGACCAAGGACCTAGAAGAGAACGTCAAGGAACAGGACCGCGTCACCGCGGAAATCGCCGCGTTGCAGGAGCGGTTGGCCGCACTCCAGCACGACCACGCCATTCTGCAGAACATGCAGCAGGCGCTCGGCATCACGGCGCCGGCCGCCGCCGCGGTCGTGCCCGCGCCGCGCGGGAAGAGCGGTGACGCCCGACGCCCCGACGCCAAGAAGCCGGGGCAGAAGAAGGCGGCCGCCAAGAAGCCGGCGGCCCGGAAACCGGCGGCCCGGAAGTCGGCGGCCAAGGAGGCCCCCGCGAAGCCGGCACAGCCCGCACAGTCCGCGAAGCCCGCGGAGGCCGCCCAGTCCGCGCAGGCCGCAAAACCGGAGCAGTCCGCGCAGCCGACGCTCGTCGAGCTGGTCCGCCGGTACCTGACCGAGCAGAACGAGCCGCGCTCCGCCGCCGAGGTCGCCGAGGCGCTGGGCCGCGCGTACCCCGAGCGGGCGGTGCAGACGAAGGTCGTGCGCACCACCCTGGAGAACCTCGTGGCCCGCAACGGCGCGCACCGCAGCAAGCAGGGATCGTCCGTCTTCTACACCGTGGCCGCCGAACCGGCGCCGGAGACGGCCGAGAAGGCGGAAGGCGCCGACCCCGCCCAGTGAGACCGGGCCGCCTCCCGCGGGGCCCTCGCTCAGGCGGACGGCGCCTCGGCTTCGCCGAAGGAGGCGAAGTAGGCGGCGGCCATGTCCTCGTCGGCGTGGCCCTGCGCGGCGGCGCGCTCCAGACGCGCGGCGCTCGCGGCGGCCACGTCCAGACGCACCCCGTGCTCCTCGCCCGCCCGGACGATGAGCCGGGCGTCCTTGGCGGCCGTGGCCACCGCGAACTGAGCGGGCGTCAGTTGCCCGTCCAGGATGAGCCGGGCCTTGGCGCGCAGGTAGCCCATGTCGAGCGGGCCGCCGGCGATGGCGTCGAAGAAGTCCTGCGGGTCCACGCCGAGCGCCTTGGCCAGGGCCAGTGTCTCGCCGGTGGCGGTGGTGGCCGCGACGACCCAGCTGTTGGCGACCAGCTTCAGCCGGGTCGCGGTGCCGGCGGTGCCGTCCTCGCCGGTCCACACGGTACGGCTGCCGATCGCGTCGAACACCGGGGCGACCACGGACCGGTGTCCGGCCGGGCCCGCGGCGAGGACGAGGAGCTGTCCGGCCTCGGCCGGCTGACGGGTGCCCAGTACCGGCGCGTCGAAGAACACCAGGCCGTGCTCGCCGGCGAAGGCCGCCAGGTCGGCGATGGCCTCGGTGCCGGCGGTGGTGCACTGCGCCCAGGCGGCGCCTGGGCGCAGTGCGGGGGCGGCCTCGCGCATGACGTCCAGGGCGGCCGGGCCGTCGTAGAGCATGGTCAGCACGACACCGGCGCCCTCGACGGCCTCCGCGGGCGTGCCGGTGACCAGCACGCCGTCGGCGGTGAGCGGTTCGGCCTTGGCGCGGGTACGGTTCCAGGCCCGCACGGTGTGTCCGGCGCGCGCCAGGTTCCGGGCCATCGCGGCCCCCATGATTCCGGTGCCCAGGACGGTCACGGTGAGGGTGTCTGCCATAACGTCGACTTCCTTTGCACAAAGGTGATTCGGCCGTCGGCGGGCCCGCTTCCCGGTCGGGGGCACGGCTCCGCCCACGGAACCGATCTTCCACCAGCCGACCGCACACCCTCGCACGCCACCCGCTCCGCTCGGCGTCATGTCCGCCCACGGCTCGCGCGCGGTGGCCCGTGCCCCACCCGCGTCGAGCCCCGGAGTGCGGACCGTTGCCGTCCCCGTGGGCTGACGG
>NZ_JACBWZ010000459.1 GCF_013870595.1 Streptomyces sp. WELS2
CCGTGGCACTGTGCCTGGCCGGCTTCGTGGTCCGCTCCTTCTCCACCTCCGCGCGGCGCTCGTCCAGCCGCTCGCTCATCTCGGCCAGACCACGTCCGATCCGGCCCAGCCATCGTGGCACTCGCGCCATGCTCCGTCCTCTTCCCCCGCGTCCCCGCGTACTCGCCACCACTCACCCGTGGAGTCGTCCGCGTACGACCGTACAGGGCGAAAGCCCCTCCCCTGAGGACGGGGAAGGGCTGCGCGAGGCCGAGCCGGGGCCGGGCGGGCCGGCGGGTGGCCTAGTACCAGTGGTTGGCCTGCCAGAACGACCAGGCCTGGCAGGGGCTGCCGTACCGCTCGTTCATGTAGTTGAGGCCCCACTTGATCTGGGTCGCCGGGTTGGTCCGCCAGTCGGCGCCGGCCGAGGCGTACTTGCCGGCGGGCAGGGCCTGGAAGAGACCGTAGGCACCGGAGGAGGCGTTGACCGCCTGGTAGTTCCAGCTGGACTCGTGGTCCACGATGTTGCTGAAGCACTGGAACTGGCCGCCGGCCACCATCTGGCGCGCCATCGCCTGGATCTGCGCCGCGGTGTAGCTGCCCTGGACCGGGAAGCTGGAGGAGTCGCGGACGTCGGTCCCGCCACGGCTGGCCGCGGCCTTGGCCTCGAGGCGCTCCTTGGCCTCCTTGGCGGCCTCGGCCGCCTTCTTCTCGGCGGCCTCCTTCTTCGCGATCGCGGTCTCGGCGGCCGCCTTGCGGGCCGCCTCCTCGGCGTCCTTCTTGGCGCTCGCGTCCGCGGCGATGGCCTGCGCGTCGGCCTGCTGCGTCAGGGACGCGGTCTGCACCTGCGCCTGCTGACCCGCGGGTATGTCCGCGAGGAGCGTGGTGTCGGCTGCCGTCGCCTCGGCGGCGTCGTTGGTCTGCGCGGTGCTGCCCGAGGCAACGCCGACGACGCTTCCGACAGCGGTGACCGCGGTGGCCGAGGCCACTGCGAATCCCCGGACCGAAATCCGGCTCACACGGTTTCCTTCCAGCATCGCCCGCTTCGGTGACCCTGGCGGACGCGATCGTGCCCCTGACACTGGCCTCCCAACTGCGGGGTCACGGGAGGCACGGGCCCGGTGGGCAACTCCCCTGCGGGGAGCGCCGCGTGGTGCGCGGGCGGCATACGACGACTCTATGGAGTTGGTGGGGCCTGCGGGGCGCCGTGCCGCTGGGGGCACGACTGTGTCGTATGCGGGGCCTGACAGGAACGAGACTCTGCCGTAACCGGACGCCGCGTGGCAATTCTGTGTTGAGTGTGAAAGCTCACATCCCGTTTGGCCCTGGGGATTTCAGGAAAGTCCCACGCATGACGGCGCCGCCCGGCTAGGCTCTTGAGCCTTTGCCGGACGGCGCCAAGTGGCGGAGGGGCCGGATCAGATGTGGCCGTCCTCCAGCATCTCGGTCACGAGTGCGGCGATCTGGGACCTTTCGGACCGGGTCAGCGTGACGTGGGCGAAGAGCGGATGGCCCTTCAGCTTCTCCACCACGGCGACCACGCCGTCGTAGCGGCCAACGCGCAGGTTGTCCCGCTGGGCCACGTCATGGGTGAGGACCACCCGTGAGCCCGCGCCGATCCGGGACAGCACGGTCAGCAGGACGTTCTTCTCCAGCGACTGCGCCTCGTCCACGATCACGAACGCGTCGTGCAGCGAGCGGCCGCGGATGTGGGTCAGCGGGAGCACCTCGAGCATTCCGCGCGCGGTGACCTCCTCGATGACCTCGCGGCTGGTGACCGCCGAGAGGGTGTCGAAGACGGCCTGCGCCCACGGGCTCATCTTCTCCGCCTCGGTGCCCGGCAGATAGCCCAGTTCCTGCCCGCCGACGGCGTACAGCGGCCGGAAGACCATCACCTTCTCGTGCTGACGGCGCTCCAGCACCGCCTCCAGGCCCGCGCACAGCGCCAGCGCCGACTTGCCGGTGCCGGCCCGGCCGCCCATCGAGACGATCCCGACGTCCGGGTCCAGCAGCAGGTCGAGCGCGATGCGCTGCTCGGCGCTGCGGCCCTTGATGCCGAACGCCTCCCGGTCGCCGCGCACCAGGCGGACGTTGCCCTCGGCGGTGACCCGGCCGAGCGCCTTGCCGCGCTCGGACTGGATGGTCAGGCCGGTGTGCACGGGCAGGCCGGCCGCCTCCGGGACGTACACGTGTCCTTCCTCGAAGAGGATGTCCACCTGTTCGCCGGGCAGGGTGAGTTCCGACATCCCCGTCCAGCCGGAGTGCTCCGTGATGGCGAGTTCGGCCCGGTACTCCTCGGCGAGGAGACCCACGGAGGACGCCTTGATCCTCAGCGGCAGGTCCTTCGACACGACGGTGACGTCGTACCCCTCGGCCTGGAGGTTGCGGGCCACCGCGAGGATGCGGGAGTCGTTGTCGCCCAGTCGGTAGCCCGTGGGCAGCACGCTGGGGTCCGAGTGGTTGAGCTCGACCCGGAGCGTTCCGCCGAGGTCCCCGGTCGGGATGGGGGCGTCGAGGCGGCCGTGCCGGACCCGGTAGTCGTCCAGCAGGCGCAGGGCCTGCCGGGCGAAGTAGCCGAGTTCGGGGTGGTGCCGCTTGGCCTCCAACTCCGTGACCACCACGACGGGGAGCACGACCTCGTGCTCCTCGAAGCGGGTCAGGGCGTTCGGGTCGGCCAGCAGGACGCTGGTGTCGAGAACATAGGTGCGCCGGTCGGGCTTGTGGCGCTTTGTGCTGGTCACCACGGAAGGACGTACCCCCTCGGATGTGGTCGGGGAGCGACGAGGAGTTGCTGGACCGGTGTCTGGCCCCCGCGCGCGGCGGGCCGTGAACCGGCCCTCCGCGGCTGATTCCGTGCTGTGACCGCACGGTCGGGCTGGTGCAAAGGGCCTCCCGGGCGGACGGCCCCGAGCCGTCCGCTGAGAACCGACGCCCGTGGTTCGGGTGTCGACCTGTTGGGTTTATGCCCTCGAACACGCGCCGCCATGCAAATGCGGCCATCGGCGGCCCGGTGAACTCCTTGTTACGTCCGCGCCAATCGGCGGACACGACGACGCCCCGTCACCGGGCGGTGACGGGGCGGTGCGGGCCGGTCAGCCGCCGTAACGGCGGTGACGTGCGGCGTAGTCGCGCAGGGCGCGCAGGAAGTCGACCTTCCGGAAGGCCGGCCAGAAGACCTCGCAGAAGTAGTACTCGGAGTGCGCGGTCTGCCAGAGCATGAATCCGGACAGCCGCTGTTCGCCGCTGGTGCGGATGACGAGGTCCGGATCGGGCTGGTCGCCGGTGTAGAGGTGACGGCCGATCATGTCGACGTCGACGGACTCGGCGAGGTCCTCCAGCGACACGCCCCGGTCCCGTGCCTCGTGCAGCATGGAGCGCACGGCGTCGGCGATCTCCTGCCGGCCGCCGTAGCCGATGGCCACGTTGACGAGTATGCCGTCGTTGCGGGCGGTGGCCTCCTCGGCCTCCTTCAGCGTGCGCTGCATGCCGGCGGGCAGCAGGTCCATCGTGCCGACGTGGTGCACCCGCCAGCGGCCGTCGGCGGCGAGGGTGCGCACGACGTCCTCGATGATGCCGAGCAGGGGGACCAGTTCCTCCTGCGGCCGGTCGAAGTTGTCGGTGGACAGCAGCCACAGCGTGACCACCTCGACGTCGGTCTCGGAGCACCAGCCGAGGAATTCCCCGATCTTGTCGGCACCGGCCCGGTGCCCGTGGACGGTGCTGGAGCCGGACGCCTTCGCCCAGCGGCGGTTGCCGTCCATGATGACGCCGATGTGCTTGGGCACCTGAGCGTGATCCAGGTGACCTTCCACCCGGCGTGCGTAGAGCCTGACGAGCAGACCGCGCAGCTTGTCGCGCAGGTTCACGTGACCCTCCGGGGGTTGGGCGCGGGGTAGGGGGGTGCCGGAGCCGTAGGGGGTGCCGGAGCCGTCGAGCCTACCGCTGCCTCGGGCCCGGTCCGGTCCGGGGTTTGGCCACGCGGCGGTGCCGTGACGCCGCCGGGGCCGCGCCCCTTCGGGGAGACGCCGGGCCGGGGCCGGGCGGTTCCGGAACCCCGCCGTCCTCCGCCATGAAAAAACGGGCCGGTCCGTGGGGGGGGATACGGACCGGCCCGAGGGGGGGTTTCCACCATAACCCTTCGTAAGTGATGGTGGGTGCATCGGCGCCCGACAACTACTCTCCGGAATCACATGGCGACGTTGGGACGGTCGCGGAATGCGGGATTCAGGGGTGTTCCCGCGGCGGTTCACAGTGGATTCCCAGGTGAATGCGGCCGGATGCAAATGGATTCGCAAGGGTTAGGCCGTACTGGGGGAATCAGCGGGATGTCGTCCCGGGTCCCTCCGATGGGCGACCCCGACGGTGCGGGGCGGACTTGACCGTTCCGCTACGGTGCCGGGGCGGGGGCCGGCGGCTTCACGGCACCGCGCGGCCCCCTCCACCGCGCGCTGCCGACCGCGCGGCTTTGCCGTCGCGAATTACGTTGGTCTGAACTTATGTGACGGGCGGGGCGCATGTGAACCCGGGGCGATAACAATGTGGAAACCCGGTGCCTTCCGCGTTACGACTCGCCGGATCGCGTACGTGTCAGCGTTCCGGCTTGCGCACGTCGAAGAGGTGCCGGGCGCTGTGCGCGACGAACGGCCCCTCGTTCCGGATCCGCTCGTGCAGGGCGCGCAGCCGTGGCTCATGGGCCTCGACCGTGAAGCCCGGGACCATCCAGACGACCTTGCGCAGGAAGTGGACGACGGCGGCGATGTCGTGGAACTCCATCCGCAGCCGCTCCGCCCGCAGGCCGGCCACCTCCAGCCCCGCCGCCTCGGCGTCGGCCCGCTCCCGCTCGGGATCACGGGCGCGGCGCACCTCCTCCGGCTGGGGACCGAGGAAGTACTCGACCAGCTCGAAGACGCTGGCGGGTCCCACGTGCTGGGCGAAGTACGTGCCACCGGGCCGCAGCACCCGGGCGATCTCCGCCCAGTGCGGACGCACCGGGTGGCGGCTGAGCACCAGGTCGAACGCCTCGTCGGCGAAGGGCAGCGGCGCGTCGTCCGGGGCCGCGACCAC
>NZ_JACBWZ010000046.1 GCF_013870595.1 Streptomyces sp. WELS2
GTCCCCGACGAGGTCACCATCGCGATGGCCAAGGACCGCTTCGAGCAGCCGGACCGGTCTCCGGCCGGCGGCCGCGGCTCGGCCCCGCTCAGGCCAGGGGGTCGGGCGCCGCCACCACACCATACTCGGCGAGCTTCGCCTTGCCGCCGTCGGGCGCGGTGAGCACCAGCGGCCCCTGCTCGGTCAGCGCCACCGAGTGCTCCCAGTGGGAGGACCAGGTGCCGTCGGTCGTGATGACCGTCCAGTCGTCGGAGAGGACCTCGGTCTTCGGGGTGCCGAGGGAGACCATCGGCTCGATGGCCAGGCAGAAGCCGGGGACCAGCTTGGGGCCCTTGCCGCGGCGCCGTTCGACGTAGTTCAGCAGGTGCGGGTCCATGTGCATCTCGGTGCCGATGCCGTGGCCGCCGTAGTCCTCGATGATGCCGTAGCGGCCGCCGCCGGGCTTCGGCTGGCGGCGGATGTACGTCTCGATCGCCCGGGAGATGTCGACCAGGCGGTTGCCCTGCTTCATGGCCGCGATGCCGGCCCACATCGACTCCTCGGTCACCCGGGACAGCTCGATCAGCTCCGGGGAGTGACCGGAGCCGACGAAGGCCGTGTAGGCCGCGTCGCCGTGCCAGCCGTCGACGATCGCGCCGCAGTCGATGGAGATGATGTCGCCGTCCTTCAGGACGACGTCGTCGGAGGGGATGCCGTGGACGACCACGTCGTTCACGGAGGTGCAGATGGTGGCCGGGAAGCCGCCGTAGCCGAGGAAGTTCGACTTCGCGCCGTGCTCGGCGAGGACCTTGCGGGCCACCTCGTCCAGGTCCCGGGTGGTCGCGCCGGGCACCGCGGCCTCGCGCGTCGCCGCGTGGATGGCGGCTACGACCAGGCCCGCCGCCCGCATCTTCGCGATCTGCTCGGGGGTCTTGATCTGCACCATGGGGGGCCTGCGCTCTCCGTCACTCACGTCGACTGGGGTACCTGTACAACAGTACGGCCGCGGCGCCCGGGGAGGGCACCGCGGCCGGAGGGGCCGGGATCTACTTCTCGGCCTTCTCGCGCTTGAGGGCCTCCAGCGCCCGCTGCGTGATCTCGTCCACCGGGCCCAGGGAGGAGATCGTCACGACCAGCTCCTGCGCCTTGTAGTAGTCGATGATCGGCTCGGTCTGCGTGTGGTAGACCTCCAGCCGCTTGCGGACGGTCTCCTCGGAGTCGTCGTCGCGCTGGTACAGCTCACCGCCGCACACGTCGCAGACGCCCTCCTGCTTGGCCGGGCTGTAGGTGACGTGGAAGACGTGCGAGGAGTCGTTGCGGCAGATGCGCCGGCCGGCGATCCGCTTGACGACCTCCTCCTCGGGGACCTCCAGGTCGAGGACGGCGTCCAGCGTCATCTGCTCGTCGCGCAGCAGCTGGTCCAGGGCCTCGGCCTGCGAGACGTTGCGCGGGAAGCCGTCCAGCAGGAAGCCCTTCTCCGCGTCCGGCTGCTCCATGCGGTCCTTGGCCATCGCGATGGTGACCTCGTCGGGGACGAGGTTGCCGGCGTCCATGTAGGACTTGGCGAGCTTGCCCAGCTCCGTCTGCCGGCTGATGTTGGCCCGGAACAGGTCGCCCGTGGAGATGTGCGGGATGCCCAGCTTCTCTGCGAGCCGGACGGCCTGCGTTCCCTTACCGGCACCCGGCGGCCCGACGAGGACGATACGCATCAGCGGAGGAACCCTTCGTAATTGCGCTGCTGGAGCTGGCTCTCGATCTGCTTCACCGTCTCGAGGCCCACACCCACGATGATGAGGATGCTGGTCCCGCCGAAGGGGAAGTTCTGGCTTGCCCCAAAGCCCACCAACGCCATTGTCGGTACGAGAGCGATCAGACCCAGATACAGCGAACCCGGCCAGGTGATCCGGTTGAGCACGTAGCTCAGGTACTCAGCGGTCGGTCGGCCAGCCCGGATGCCCGGGATGAAGCCACCATACTTCTTCATGTTGTCGGCTACTTCCTCGGGGTTGAAGGAGATAGCGACGTAGAAGAACGCGAAGAAAACGATGAGCAAGAAGTACGAAGTGATGTAAATCGGGTGGTCGCCCTTGGTGAGGTTCTGCTCGATCCAGGTCTTCCAGCCCGAGTTGCCCCCCGCGAACTGCGCCACGAGCGCCGGGATGTAGAGCAGCGAGGAGGCGAAGATGACGGGAATCACACCCGCCTGGTTCACCTTGAGCGGGATGTACGTGGACGTACCGCCGTAGGACCGGCGCCCGATCATCCGCTTCGCGTACTGCACCGGGATGCGGCGCTGGGCCTGCTCGACGAAGACGACGAGCGCGACCATGACCAGGCCGACCGCGATGACGGTGCCGAACTCGATCCAGCCGCCGGCCAGCGAGCCCTGCTTCTTGATGGCCCACAGCGCGGACGGGAAGGTCGCGGCGATCGAGATGAACATCAGGATCGACATGCCGTTGCCGATGCCGCGGTCGGTGATCAGCTCACCGAGCCACATCACCAGGGCCGTACCGGCGGTCATGCAGATGACCATCGTGATGGTCGTGAAGATCGCCTGGTCCGGGACGATGCTGGTGGCGACCGAGCAGCCGTTGAAGAGCGCGCCGCTGCGGGCGGTGGCCACCAGGCCGGTGCCCTGGAGGATGGCCAGGGCCACCGTGAGGTAGCGGGTGTACTGGGTGATCTTCGCCGTGCCGGCCTGGCCCTCCTTCTTCAGGGCTTCCAGGCGCGGGATCACCACGGTGAGCAGCTGAAGGATGATGCTCGCGGTGATGTACGGCATGATGCCGAGCGCGAAGACCGTGATCTGGAGCAGCGCGCCGCCGCTGAACATGTTCACGAGGCCGAACAGGCCCTGGTTGGCGCCGGCCTCCTTCACACACTGCTGGACGGCCTGGTAGTTGACGCCGGGGATCGGGATGTGGGTACCGACCCGGTAGACCACGATGATGCCCAGCGTGAAGAGCAGCTTCTTGCGCAGGTCGGGCGTCCTGAACGCCCGGGCGAACGCGGTGAGCACGGTGCCTCCTGCGACCCCCGCGCAACTGCGTCAAGGGTGACGGTCTGAGGTTCGACGAATACGAAAAAGAACAGTGCAGGCCACCTTACCGGCGACCATGCCCCCCTAGGAACGACCAACCGGGGATACCTCATTGTGAGGTATCCCCGGTCGGGATCGTTTACGTCATCGACGCTCCGCCTGAGGGACTCAGACGAGCTCGGTGACCGTGCCGCCGGCGGCGGTGATCTTCTCCTTGGCGGAGCCGGAGACGGCGTCGACCGTCACCTGCAGCGCCACGGAGATCTCGCCCTGGCCGAGGACCTTGACGAGGCTGTTCTTGCGAACGGCGCCCTTGGCCACCAGCGACTCGACGGTGACCTCGCCACCCTCGGGGTACAGCGCGGCCAGCTTGTCGAGGTTCACGACCTGGTACTCGGTCTTGAACGGGTTCTTGAAGCCCTTCAGCTTCGGGAGGCGCATGTGGAGCGGCATCTGGCCACCCTCGAAGCGCTCCGGAACCTGGTAGCGGGCCTTGGTGCCCTTGGTACCACGACCGGCCGTCTTACCCTTCGACGCCTCACCACGACCGACACGGGTCTTGGCGGTCTTGGCGCCGGGGGCCGGACGGAGGTTGTGGATCTTCAGCGGGTTGTTCTCCGCCATGATCAGTCGACCTCCTCGACCGTCACGAGGTGGCGGACGGTGTGCACCATTCCGCGGAACTCGGGGCGGTCCTCCTTGACGACCACGGTGTTGATCCCCTTGAGACCAAGCGACCGAAGGGTGTCACGGTGGTTCTGCTTGCTGCCGATGTAGGACTTGACCTGCGTGATCTTGAGCTGCGCCATGATTACGCACCCACCCCGGCACGCGCACGCAGCAGGGCCGCGGGAGCGACGTCCTCCAGGGGCAGACCACGGCGGGCCGCGATCTCCTCGGGACGCTGCAGGCCCTTCAGGGCCTCCACGGTCGCGTGCACGATGTTGATGGCGTTGTCGGAGCCGAGCGACTTCGACAGCACGTCGTGGATACCGGCGCACTCGAGCACGGCACGCACGGGACCACCGGCGATCACACCGGTACCCGGCGAAGCCGGCTTGAGCAGCACGACGCCGGCGGCCTTCTCGCCCTGGATCGGGTGCGGGATGGTGCCCTGGATCCGGGGGACCTTGAAGAAGTGCTTCTTGGCCTCCTCAACGCCCTTGGCGATGGCGGCCGGCACCTCCTTGGCCTTGCCGTAACCGACACCCACGGTGCCGTCACCGTCGCCCACCACGACCAGCGCGGTGAAGCTGAAGCGACGACCACCCTTCACAACCTTGGCGACGCGGTTGATCGCGACGACGCGCTCAACGTACGCGGTCTTCTCGGCGGCAGCAGCGCCGCCGTCACGGCCCTTCCGGTCCCGCCGCTCGCCGCCACCGGCACCGCTTCCGCGGCGCTGGGGTCCAGCCATTGGATTACCTCTCTCTTTCCGCTAGCTACAAGCGGCTCAGAACTTGAGCCCGGCTTCGCGGGCGGCGTCCGCCAGGGCCGCGATGCGGCCGGCGTACTGGTTGCCACCACGGTCGAACACGACGGCCTCGACACCGGCGGCCTTGGCACGCTCGGCGACCAGGGCGCCGACCTGCTTGGCCTGCGCGGACTTGTCGCCCTCGGCACCACGGATCGACGCGTCCAGGGTGGACGCCGACGCCAGGGTGTGGCCCTTCAGGTCGTCGATCACCTGCGCCACGATGTGGCGGTTGGAGCGGGTCACGACCAGACGGGGGCGCTCCGCCGTACCGGCGATCCGCTTGCGGATCCGGATGTGACGGCGCTTGATCGCGGCGCGCTTGTAGGCGTCGCCCTTGAGGATCTTCTGCCCGTATGCCATGGCTTACTTACCCGCCTTTCCGACCTTGCGGCGGATGACTTCGCCCTCGTACTTGACGCCCTTGGCCTTGTACGGGTCGGGCTTGCGCAGCTTGCGGATGTTGGCCGCAACCTCGCCGACCTTCTGCTTGTCGATGCCCTCGACCGAGAAACGGGTCGGGGTCTCCACCTTGAAGGAGATGCCCTCGGGGGCCTCGACCACGATCGGGTGGCTGTAACCGAGAGCGAACTCCAGGTTGGAACCCTTGGCGGTCACTCGGTAACCGACACCGCTGATCTCGAGCTTCTTCACGTAACCCTGGGTCACGCCGGTGATCATGTTCGCCACCAGCGTGCGGGAGAGGCCGTGCAGGGCCTTGCTCTGACGCTCGTCGTTCGGGCGCAGCACCTGGAGGGTGCCGTCCTCGCCCTTAGCGATGTCGATCGGAGCCGCGATGGTGTGGGTCAGTTCGCCCTTGGGGCCCTTGACCTTGACCGTGCGGCCGTCGATGGTGACGTCCACGCCGGCGGGAACCGCGATGGGGAGCTTGCCGATGCGCGACATAGCTGTTTCCTCCGTTCCCTTCTGCTACCAGACGTAGGCGAGGACTTCCCCACCCACGCCCTTCTTGCCGGCCTGCTTGTCGGTGAGGAGCCCGTGCGACGTGGAGATGATCGCCACGCCGAGGCCGCCCAGCACCTTCGGCAGGTTGGTGGACTTCGCGTACACCCGGAGACCGGGCTTGGAGATCCGCTTGATGCCCGCGATGGAGCGCTCACGGTTGGGGCCGAACTTCAGCTCCAGGACGAGGTTCTTGCCGACCTCGGCGTCCTCGACCTTCCAGCCCGTGATGAAGCCCTCCTGCTGGAGGATCTCCGCGATGTGCGACTTGATCTTGGAGTGCGGCATCGACACCGAGTCGTGGTACGCCGAGTTCGCGTTCCGCAGACGCGTCAGCATGTCTGCGATCGGATCAGTCATGGTCATGAATTGGCCTGTGGCCTTTCTCGCCGGGGTTTCCTATATGCGCCATCCCTCTCCCCGTACTTCTGCAGACGGGACGGGTGCGGTGCGGGGACCTACGGCGTAGTAAGTCGTTCAGGGCGGCAGAGCCCAACCCCACCAGCCTACGGCATGTGGTGTTCGGGCCCTGCCGTCCCGGTTGCTTACCGAGAGGTCCCAGAATCCCTAAATGAGGGGATTACCAGGAGCTCTTGGTCACGCCCGGCAGCTCGCCACGGTGAGCCATCTCACGGAGGCACACGCGGCACAGGCCGAACTTGCGGTACACGGAGTGCGGACGACCGCAGCGCTGGCAGCGGGTGTAGCCACGCACACCGAACTTGGGCTTGCGAGCAGCCTTCGCGATGAGAGCCTTCTTCGCCATCTCGCTCACGCCTCCTTGAACGGGAAGCCGAGGTGACGGAGAAGGGCACGGCCCTCTTCGTCGTTGGTCGCCGTGGTCACCACGGTGATGTCCATACCCCGGACGCGGTCGATCTTGTCCTGGTCGATCTCGTGGAACATGACCTGCTCCGTGAGACCGAAGGTGTAGTTGCCACGGCCGTCGAACTGCTTGGGGGACAGGCCGCGGAAGTCGCGGATGCGCGGCAGCGCGAGCGACAGGGTGCGGTCCAGGAACTCCCACATGCGGTCGCCACGGAGCGTGACGTGGGCACCGATCGGCTGGCCCTCACGCAGCTTGAACTGCGCGATGGACTTGCGGGCCTTGGTGACGGCCGGCTTCTGACCGGTGATGGTGGTCAGGTCGCGGATCGCGCCCTCGATCAGCTTCGAGTCACGGGCGGCGTCACCGACACCCATGTTGACCACGATCTTGACGAGGCCGGGAACCTGCATGACGTTCTCGTACTTGAACTCGTCACGCAGCTTGCCCGCGATCTCCTCGCGGTACTTCGTCTTCAGACGCGGAGTGGTGGTGGTAGCCATCAGATGTCCTCACCCGTCCGCTTGGCAACGCGGATCTTGTTGCCCTCTTCGTCGAAGCGGTAGCCGACACGCGTGACGACCTTCTTGCCGTCCTTCTCCACGACCAGCTGGACGTTGGAGACGTGGATCGGCGCCTCGGTGGTCACGATGCCGCCGGCCTGGGAACCACTGGCGGTCGGACCGGCCTTGGTGTGCTTCTTGACCCGGTTGACACCCTCGACCAGGACGCGGTCCTCGCGCGGGTAAGCGGCAATGACCTTGCCCTGCTTGCCCTTGTCCTTGCCGGTGATGACCTGGACCAGGTCGCCCTTCTTGATCTTCATGCTTACAGCACCTCCGGCGCGAGCGAGATGATCTTCATGAACTTCTTCTCGCGCAGCTCACGGCCGACCGGGCCGAAGATGCGGGTGCCGCGAGGGTCGCCGTCGTTCTTCAGAATGACGGCGGCGTTCTCGTCGAAGCGGATGTACGAGCCGTCCGGACGGCGGCGCTCCTTGACGGTGCGAACGATGACCGCCTTGACGACGTCACCCTTCTTCACGTTGCCACCGGGGATCGCGTCCTTGACGGTGGCGACGATGACGTCACCGATGCCCGCGTAGCGGCGACCGGAGCCACCGAGCACACGGATGCAAAGGATCTCCTTCGCACCAGTGTTGTCGGCGACACGCAGTCGCGACTCCTGCTGGATCACGTCTATCTCCTGATCGTCTGCCGGTTCCCCGGGGGCCGTTTCTCAACGGCCCCCGGAGCCTGGCGGAACTGACCTGCGGGGTTTGCCCCGCAGGAATTACTTGGCCTTCTCGAGGATCTCGACGACGCGCCAGCGCTTCGTCGCGGACAGCGGCCGGGTCTCCATGAGGAGGACGCGGTCGCCGACGCCCGCAGCGTTCTGCTCGTCGTGGGCCTTGAGCTTGTTCGTACGGCGGATGACCTTGCCGTACAGCGCGTGCTTCACACGGTCCTCGACGGCGACGACGACGGTCTTGTCCATCTTGTCGCTGACGACCAGACCCTCACGGGTCTTGCGGAAGCCTCGGGCTTCGGTGTTCTGCTCAGTCACGTTGCTCTCGCTCATCAGGCGCTCTCCACCGTCTCGATGCCCAGCTCGCGCTCACGCATCAGGGTGTAGATCCGCGCGATGTCCTTACGGACGGCCTTCAGCCGGCCGTGGTTTTCGAGCTGACCCGTGGCCGCCTGGAAGCGGAGGTTGAACAGCTCTTCCTTGGCCTCGCGGAGCTTCGCCAGAAGCTCCTCGTTGCCCAGCTCGCGCAGCTCGGACGCCTTGGTACCGGCCGACATCACGCTTCACCTGCCTCGCGCTTGACGATCCGGCACTTCATCGGCAGCTTGTGGGCCGCACGGGTCAGCGCCTCACGGGCGATCTTCTCGTTGGGGTACGACAGCTCGAACATCACACGTCCGGGCTTGACGTTCGCGATCCACCACTCCGGGGAACCCTTACCGGAACCCATGCGGGTCTCGGCCGGCTTCTTGGTGAGGGGACGGTCCGGGTAGATGTTGATCCAGACCTTGCCGCCACGCTTGATGTGGCGGGTCATCGCGATACGGGCCGCCTCGATCTGGCGGTTCGTGACGTAGGCCGGGGTCAGCGCCTGGATGCCGTACTCGCCGAACGCAACCTGCGTCCCACCCTTGGACATACCGTTGCGCTTCGGGTGGTGCTGCTTGCGGTGCTTGACCCTACGGGGGATCAGCATTTCGGTCAGGCCTCCGTTCCGGTGCTCTCAGCCGGAGCGGCAGCCGCGGGGGCCTCGGCCTTGGGGGCCTCGGCACCAGCAGCCTGCTGCGGCTTGCGACCGCGCCGCTCGCCACCGCGGCCACCACGGGCCGGGCGGTCGGCGCCACCGCGGGCCGGGCGGTTACCCGCACGGGCGGCAGCGTTCTCGGCGCGGACCTCGGCGATGTTCTTGACGTCGCCCTTGTAGATCCAGACCTTCACACCGATGCGGCCGAAGGTCGTCTTGGCCTCGAAGAAGCCGTAGTCCACGTTCGCGCGGAGCGTGTGCAGGGGCACGCGGCCCTCGCGGTAGAACTCCGAGCGGGACATCTCGGCGCCGCCGAGGCGGCCACCGCACTGGATCTTGATGCCCTTGGCGCCGGCCTTCATGGCGGACTGCATGCTCTTGCGCATGGCCCGACGGAAGGAGACGCGGGAGGACAGCTGCTCGGCGACGGCCTGGGCCACCAGCTGAGCGTCCGTCTCCGGGTTCTTGACCTCGAGGATGTTGAGCTGGACCTGCTTGCCGGTCAGCTTCTCCAGGTCACCGCGGATGCGGTCGGCCTCGGCGCCGCGGCGGCCGATGACGATGCCCGGGCGAGCGGTGTGGATGTCCACGCGGACGCGGTCACGGGTGCGCTCGATCTCCACCTTGGAGATGCCGGCGCGCTCCATGCCGGACGTCATCATCCGACGGATGGCGACGTCTTCCTTGACGTAGTCCTTGTACAGCTTGTCGGCGTACCAACGCGACTTGAAGTCGGTCGTGACACCGAGCCGGAACCCGTGCGGGTTTACCTTCTGGCCCATTACCGGGTTCCTTCCTTGCTGCTGACGACCACGGTGATGTGGCTGGTCCGCTTGCGGATCCGGTAGGCACGGCCCTGGGCGCGCGGCCGGAACCGCTTCAGGGTCGGGCCCTCGTCGACGTAGGCCTCGGAAACGAAGAGGCTGTCGACATCGGTGTGGTCGTAGTTGTGCGCGGCGTTGGCGATGGCGCTGTCGAGCACCTTGCCGACGGGCACGGAGGCTGCCTGCGGAGCGAATCGCAGAACAGCCTGGGCCTCCGTGGCGTTCATGCCACGGATGAGGTCCACCACACGGCGGGCCTTCATGGGCGTCACGCGGATGTACCGCGCCTGTGCCCTGGCTTCCATGGTTGTCCCTTCAGAGTTACTTACGTGTCTGAATGCGATCCGCTACTAGCGGCGCTTCGACTTCCGGTCTTCCTTGACGTGGCCCCGGAAGGTGCGCGTCGGCGAGAACTCGCCGAGCTTGTGGCCGACCATCGACTCGGTGACGAACACCGGGATGTGGGTCTTGCCGTTGTGCACCGCGATCGTGTGGCCGAGCATGGCCGGGACGATCATCGAGCGACGGGACCAGGTCTTGATGACGTTCTTGGTGCCGGCATCGTTCTGGGCGTCCACCTTCTTGATCAGGTGGTCGTCGACGAAGGGCCCCTTCTTCAAGCTACGAGGCATCTCAACCCGTCCTTAGCGCTTCTTGTTCGTCTTGCGGCGGCGGACGATGTACTTGTTCGACGCCTTCTTGGGCGAACGAGTACGGCCTTCCTTCTTGCCCCACGGGGACACAGGGTGGCGACCACCGGAGGTACGGCCCTCACCACCACCGTGCGGGTGGTCGACCGGGTTCATGACCACACCACGGACGGTCGGGCGAACGCCCAGCCACCGCTTACGGCCGGCCTTGCCCCAGTTGATGTTCGACTGCTCGGCGTTGCCGACCTCGCCGACGGTGGCGCGGCAGCGCACGTCGACCAGACGGATCTCACCGGACGGCATACGCAGGTGGGCGTAGGCGCCCTCCTTCGCGAGCAGCTGCACGGAGGCACCCGCGGAGCGGGCGAACTTGGCACCGCCACCGGGACGGAGCTCGATCGCGTGGATCGTGGTACCGACCGGGATGTTGCGGAGGGCCAGGTTGTTGCCCGGCTTGATGTCGGCCCCGGGGCCGTTCTCCACGGTGTCGCCCTGCTGCAGGTTGCGCGGGGCGAGGATGTAGCGCTTCTCGCCGTCGGCGTAGTGCAGCAGCGCGATGCGCGCGGTGCGGTTGGGGTCGTACTCGATGTGCGCGACCTTCGCCGGCACGCCGTCCTTGTCGTGACGACGGAAGTCGATCACTCGGTAGGCGCGCTTGTGTCCGCCACCCTGGTGGCGAACGGTCACACGACCGGCGTTGTTACGGCCGCCCTTGCTGTGCAGCGGGCGAACCAGCGACTTCTCCGGCGTGGACCGCGTGACCTCGACGAAGTCGGCAACGCTGGCGCCACGACGGCCCGGCGTAGTCGGCTTGTACTTGCGGATTCCCATTTCTCAGTCCTCGTCCGATATCGGACGATCCGGACCGCCCTTAGGCGGTCGGACCGCCGAAGATGTCGATACGGTCGCCCTCGGCGAGGGTCACGATCGCGCGCTTGGTGGCGGCACGCTGGCCGAACCCGGTGCGGGTCCGCTTGCGCTTGCCGGCGCGGTTGATCGTGTTGACCCCGGTGACCTTGACGTCGAAGACCGCCTGGACGGCCTGCTTGATCTGGGTCTTGTTGGCGTTCGGGTCGACGATGAACGTGTACTTGTTCTCGTCGAGGAGCGCGTAGCTCTTCTCGGAGACGACCGGCTTCAGCAGGACGTCACGGGGGTCCGTGTACGACTTGCTCAGCGGGGTCTCGACGGTGTTCTTGCCCTCGGTGGCGTGGCGACGCGCCTTGGCGACGCGCGCGGCCTTGGCGGCCTTGGCGGCCTTCGAGGCGATAGCGGGGTGACGGATGGCCATCAGACCTCGCTCCCTTCGGTGTCGTTGGCCTTCGGGCCGGCGACGAAGGACTCGAAAGCGGCCTGGGTGAAGACCACGTCGTCCGAGACGAGAACGTCGTACGTGTTCAGCTGGCCCGGCTCCAGGATGTGGACCTGGGGCAGGTTGCGGGCGGACAGCCACGCGGCCTCGTCGGAGCGCTCGACGACCAGGAGCAGGTTCTTGCGCTCCGAGATCTTGCCGAACAGGCTCTTCGCGGCCTTCGTGGAGATGTCACCCTCGACCACGCCGGAGACGACGTGGATGCGGTTGTGACGCGCCCGGTCGGTGAGGGCACCGCGCAGGGCGGCGGCCTTCATCTTCTTCGGGGTCCGCTGCGAGTAGTCACGCGGCACGGGACCGTGCACGACGCCACCACCGGCGAACTGCGGCGCGCGGGTCGAACCCTGGCGGGCGCGACCGGTGCCCTTCTGGCGGTACGGCTTCTTGCCACCACCACGGACTTCACCGCGGGTCTTGGTCTTGTGCGTGCCCTGGCGGGCAGCGGCCAGCTGCGCGACGACGACCTGGTGGATCAGCGGGACGCTGACCTTGGCGTCGAAGATCTCCGCGGGGAGCTCGACGGTACCGGCCTTCTCGCCCGCCGGCGAAAGGATGTCAACAGTGCTCATCGGTTACCTCAGGCCCCCTTGGCCGCGGTGCGGACCAGGACGAGGCCGCCGTTCGGACCGGGAACCGCGCCCTTGATGAGCAGCAGACCCTTCTCCGCGTCAACGGCGTGGACGGTCAGGTTCTGGGTGGTGACCCGCTCGTTGCCCATGCGACCCGCCATGCGGAGGCCCTTGAACACACGGCCCGGGGTGGCACAGCCACCGATGGAACCGGGGGAGCGGTGCTTGCGCTGGGTGCCGTGACCGGCGCCGAGGCCACCGAAGTTGTGACGCTTCATGACACCGGCGAAGCCCTTGCCCTTGCTCTTGCCGGTGACGTCGACCTTCACGCCGGCCTCGAACACCGCAGCGGTGATCTCCTGGCCCAGCGTGTACTCGGAGGCGTCCGCGGTGCGGATCTCGACGAGGTGGCGACGGGGGGTGACGTCGGCCTTCGCGAAGTGACCCTTGAGGGGCTTGTTCACCTTGCGCGGGTCGATCTCGCCGAAGGCGATCTGGACCGACTCGTAGCCGTCGACGTCGTTGGTACGAACCTGGGTCACGACGTTGGGGCCGGCCTTGACGACGGTGACCGGAACAACACGGTTGTTCTCGTCCCACACCTGCGTCATGCCGAGCTTCTCGCCCAGGATGCCCTTGATCTGCTTAGCCATTCTCAGCCCACCAGCCTCAGAGCTTGATCTCGATGTCGACACCGGCCGGCAGGTCGAGTCGCATCAGAGAGTCAACGGTCTTGGGGGTCGGGTCGAGGATGTCGATCAGGCGCTTGTGCGTGCGCATCTCGAAGTGCTCGCGCGAGTCCTTGTACTTGTGCGGCGACTTGATGACGCAGTACACGTTCTTCTCAGTGGGCAGCGGCACCGGGCCCGCGACCGACGCACCAGTGCGAGTCACCGTCTCGACGATCTTCTTCGCCGAAGAGTCGATGACCTCGTGGTCGTAGGCCTTGAGCCGGATGCGGATCTTCTGTCCCGCCATGGCTACTCAGTAGTCCTGTCTCTCTAACGCTCTGGAACCCGGTGTTGCTTCTGGGTGACCCTTTGCTCCTCCGACCCACGCGGTCGGGCGTGTCGCGCTCCCGCTGACATGAATGTCCCTTGTCCGAACATCCCCGCGGGATTGACACGGCCCTTCCGGAACCGCGGACCGGGGACCTCGGGCCCACCGGGCGCCTGGCCGGTGTCGCGCCCACGCTTCCCGGAAGATTCCCGTACGTCCGCCCCAGTGCTGCCCGAGGGCAGTTAGGACGACGAGTACTGTGGGACTCGCTTCCGGTCCTCCCGGCGGGAGGCGCGCAGCATCAACACTCGACCGAGCAACTCCGACAGTCTGCCATACGGGGCAGGCGGTGTGCCAATCGGGCCGAAGAGATTACCCCGAAGGTGACGTAGGTCAAACCGGAGCGCCGGTGCCCCGCGCCGCGGCCTCCCCATTTACATAAGCTATGAATATAAAGTGGCTATGCTTCGGGCATGAGTCCACAAGACACCGCTCCCGGCGCGTCCGCCGCCGTCGGAGCCGCCCTCTACGGCCTGGCCACCAGGGCCGCGAGGCGCCTGCCCCGGGACATGAGCCTGACGTCCGCCGCCACCCTGGCCACCCTGGAACGGACCGGCCCGCGGCGCATCACCGATCTGGCCGTGGTCGAGGGCGTCACCCAGCCCGCGATGACCTCCCTGGTCCGGGTGCTGGAGGAGTCCGGCCTGGTCGAGCGGCGGGACGACGCGTCCGACAAGCGGGTCAAGCTGGTGTGCCTGACCGAGGCCGGCGCCGCCTATGTGCGGACGCGGCGCCAGGCGGGTGTCCACGCGTTCGAGCGGTTGATCGGCAAGCTCGCCGGCGACGAGGTCGAGGCGCTGGTGGCGGCCCTTCCGGCGCTGGAGCATCTGGCAGAGCTGGAAAGCCAGGACCGCGAAGGGGCGAAGCGGTGACCGGGCGGCCGGCCGGCGGGAGCTCGGCGAAGGCGTTGCCGGTGGCGCGTTCCGAGGCGCGGCTGCTGGTCCCCGCCCTGATGTTCATCGCCCTGGTCGTGGCGGCGGTGGGCAGCCTCGGGACGCCGCTCATCACCAGCGTGGCGACCTCGTTCCACGTCCCGCTCGGCAGCGCGCAGTGGACGCTGACCGTCGCGCTGCTCAGCGGCGCCGTCGCCACACCGGTCCTCGGCCGGCTCGGAGCCGGTCCGCACCGGCGGGCCACGATCCTCGTCACGCTGGCGGTCGTCGTCGCCGGCAGCGCGCTCACCGTGCTGCCGCTGCCGTTCGCGTGGCTGCTGGCCGGGCGGGCGGCCCAGGGCGTCGGGCTCGGGCTGACGGCGCTGATGATGGGCGTGGCCCGGGACCACCTCCCCGAGGAGCGCGGCGCGTCCGTGATCGCCCTGATCTCGGTGGTCTCGATCATCGGGGCCGGCGTCGGCTACCCGCTGGCCGCGCTGCTCGCCGAGTTCGGCGGGGTACGGGCCGCCTACGGCCTCGGCCTGGCCGTCACCGCCGCCGCCCTCCTGACCGCGTGGCGCTCCATACCCGAAGCCCCCGAAGGCCGCTCCGCCCACGTGGACGTGCCCGGCGCGGTCGCCTTGGCCGCTGCGCTGCTCCTGGTGCTGCTCCTGGCCGGCGAACGGAGTCTGTGGACCCGGCACCTCGCCGTGGCGTCGGGCCTCGCCGTCACCGCGCTGGTGCTGCTCTGCGTCTGGGCCGTCATCGAGCTGCGCAGCACGACGCCCCTGGTCGGTGTGCGGGCGGTGCGGCACCCGGCGGTCGCCGGGGCGAACCTCGCCATGTTCGTCGGCGGGATCGGCATGTACCTCCTGCTCACGCTCATCACCCGGTACGCGCAGACGCCGCACGGCGCCGGCTACGGCTTCGGGCTGACGACCTTCGTCGCCGGGCTGGTCCTCGTCCCGTTCTCGGTGCTGGGGTTCGCCGCCGGCAAGCTCACGCCCCGGATCCGGACGCGGGTCCCCGGCCCCCTGCTCCTGGCCGGCAGCGCCGTCGTGGTCGGCGGCGGATTCGCCCTGTTCGCGGCGGCCCGGTCGGACCTGGCCGAACTGTTCACGGCGATGGGCGTGCTCGGCTTCGGCGTCGGCGGCTTCTCGGCCGCGATGCCCGGCGTCATCCTGGCCGTCACTCCCAAGAGCGAGACGTCGAGCGCCATGAGCTTCAACTACGTCGTCCGCAGCGTCGGGTACTCCCTGGGCAGCGCCATCGGCGGCCTGATCCTCGCCGCGGGCACCGGTCCCGGCCGCCTCTTCCCCGACGACAGCGCCTACACCACCGCGGCGCTGGTCGGCATCGGCGCCATGGCGATCACGACGCTGACGAGCCTCGCTCTCGCCCGCCGGCGCGCATGACGCCGGATTCGCCGGGCGCGCGCCCGGTCAGCCCCGCGAAGCGAAGGTCACGAAGTCGGCCCAGGCGGCCGGGGCGACGGTGAGGCAGGGGCCCTCGGTGTTCTTGGAGTCGCGGATGTGGATGGTGGAGGGGGTGGGGGCGACTTCGAGGCAGTCGTGTCCGTTGCTGCTGTCGCTGTAGCTGCTCTTGGACCAGGTGAGAGCCGCCTCGACGCAGTCGTTGCCGTTACTGCTGCTGCTGTAGCTGCTCTTGAACCAGCGGAGTTCCGGGGTGCTCATAGTTCTCCCAGCGCCTTCTCGATGATGTCCAGAGACTCCTCTGGCGGGAGCGCCTGAGCCCGGATAATGCCATAGCGCAGATCGAGGACGCGGAGCTGCCTCGGGTTCGAGACGGGTCGACCCGAGAAGTCACCGTCTGTACGGCCGACTCCTGTCCCATCCACGAATTTCAGCACTTCGATCAGCCCAGCCGTACCGGGGTGGTTCGCACGACTGGTCGGCATCACCTGGAGCTCCACGAACGGCAACTGGGCCACCTCCAGCATGTGTTCGAGCTGTCGACGCAGCACCATTCTGTCCCCGACCGGGCGCCGCAGCGTCACCTCTTCCTGGACGAAACTCAGCTCGGGTGCGGGCGAGCGGTCGAAGACGGACTTGCGGGCCATCCGAGCACCCACCATGCGCTCCAACTGGTCGGGGGAGTAAGCCGGGCGCCAAGTGCGCAGCAGCGCTCGCGCGTACTCCTCCGTCTGCAACAGCCCATGGATGTTGTGGTTGCTGTAGAGGAGCATCTCGACCGCCCTCTCCTCCAACTCCGCCAACGCCCGTACCTTCTTCGGATACCGCGCCTTCCTCATGTCCTCCCGGAACGCCCGGAGATGCCCCTGTGCCTTCAGGAACGTGTCCGCGCTGTCCAGGAACTCGGGCCTGGGGATACGCGCCCCGCGTTCGATCTTGCGGATCATGTCCTCGCCGTAGCCCAAGGCCTCCGCCAGCTCGGGGACGGTCACGCCGGCCGACTCCCGGCAGACCTTGAGCAGTCGGCCCACCGCCTGGACGACCGGCTCGATCTCGTCGCCCGGTTCGACGTCCCACCCGGCCTCGTCCACACCCTCACCCATGGCTCCTCCTTCGGCGCGCAGTCGTACCCGTACAACGCCCGGGACAGCCGAGACAGCCGAGACAAATCGGGAGACAGTGACCGTACGTACAGGCGTTGTCACTCCCTTACGGAAGCAGGCTTCGCCACGCTCGGTGATGTGAACCAAGAAATGGGTGCCCCTGAAAACCACCTCACCGGCCACATCCCCACCTTCGACATCCGGCTGTCCCCCACACCCCGCGGTGCCCGACTCGCCCGGCTGCTGGCCGAACAGCATCTGCGCTCGTGGGGGCTGCCGGTGGAGCAGGTGACGCAGATCGTCGCCGAGCTGGCCGCGAACGCCGTCACGCACGGTCGCGTACCCGGCCGGGACTTCCAGCTCCTGATCTACGTCGTCGGCCACACGCTCCGTATCGAGGTGACCGACACCCGCGACGACCGCTTCCCCCGGCTCCGGCCCCCGAGCGAGGACGGGGAGGCCGGGCGCGGACTGCTCCTCGTGGAGGCGCTGGCCGACAAGTGGGGCGTAGCCGTGGGCCGTCGCCCGCGCAAGACGGTGTGGGCCGAGGTGACCCTGTCGGACCGGGACCCGGCGGGCCGTGCTCCGGTGACGCGGGCGGCCATTACCCAAGGAACACCAGGGTGAAAGAACCCCGCCAAGCCCCACCCCTCCCGCCCACGGAGCAAACTCACTCGCCTGGGTGAACATCACCAACTTGGCTGGATTTGGGGCTGGTTGTCTGCCCTACGCTCAGCGCAACACCACCGCAGACATGCGACGGCCCTCGCCGGGAGTAGCGATCCCAGTGCGAGGGCCTGACCACCGAGGAAGGTCAACTCTTCCTGATGGATGCTCAGCACCCTAGCGCGCCTGCGCGCGCCCAGTCCCCCGTTACCGCCAACAAGCACCCGAACCGGGGGCACACCGGCGGACTCGTCCACGACCACACCCGCCACACCACCCGCTTCACGGTGATCGGCAACCACCTCGTCCAGCACGCGGAGTTGTCGCTCCTGGCGATCGGCCTGGCGTGCCACATCCAGTCGCTGCCGCCCGGCGCCCGCGTCGACATCAAGACCCTGGCCGCCCGCTTCCCGGAGGGCGCGATCCGCATCGCGGCGGCGCTGCGGGAGCTGGAGGCCCACGGCTACCTGCGCAGGGAACGCACGCGCGTCCCCGGCGGCCGGATCGTCACCCGCACGATCTCCTGCAACCAGCCCGGCCGCCGCCCCGACGAATCACCTCCGCCCCGGCGCCGGAACCAGCCCCGCCGCACGGCCCTCCCCGCCGTGCCGAAGCCCGCGTACCCCTCCCCGGAGCTGCTCCGCCTGGCCACGGACGTCCTCGCCGGCCTACGCCGCAGGGAGCCCCGCCTGCTCCTGTCCGCCACGGAGACCGAACACCTGGCACCCGGGGTCGCGGCCTGGCTGGAGCGCGACGTCACCCCCACGTCCGTACGCGAGGCCCTGACGGGCAACCTCCCACCGGACCCCCTGACCCGCCCGGCCGCCCTCCTGGCCCACCGCCTGACGACGGGCCTCCCCCCACTTCCCCCCTACCGCACCCCCGAGCCACCCCCACCGGTCCGCCACCCCCTCCAGACCTGCGAGACCTGCGACCGAGCCTTCCGCTCCCCGGAACCGGGCCACTGCCGCGACTGCCGGACCCTTCTCCTGGAGGCCGCCTAGCATGAAAGCGACGATCCTTGACCCCGGGCACAGACGAGGAGCGGGCGCCATGACCATCGCACCGGACGATCCCCGGCAGAGCGCTTCCCACCTGTACCGGACCATGCGGGATGTCGTTCAGTCGATGGATGACGCCCTCCCGGGGAAACTCGAGATCACCAAGGAAGGGATCGTTCACGACATGATGTCGCCGGGTGGGCCGCACGAGGTCACGGCCGCGCACGTCAGCCGTCGCCTGGAAAAGGCGATGCCGGACGAGCTGCTGGCCCATACCGGCACACCGGACGTGGAGGACGAACCCGAGGCCATCCTGCGGCACCCCGACGTCATGGTGATCGCCTGGGAAGACCTCGATACCGAAGGCTCCATCGACCCCCGTACCGTCCTCGCCGCCATCGAGATCGTCTCCCGCTCCAACCCGGACAACGACTGGGTGGGGAAGGTCCGCGACTACGCCCTGATGGGCATCCCCGTCTACGCGGTCTTCGACCCGCGCACCGGCACCGGCGCCGTCTTCACGGACATCCACCCCACCCCTTCAGGCCCGCGCTACGCCACCCGGAAGGACTTCTTCTACGGCGAGGACGTGACGATCGCCGACTGGACGATCCCGACCCAGGGCCTGCCGCTCTACGACCGGACGACATGAACCCGCAGGCCGACAACGGGCACGAGCTGATCCCCCGCGCCGACTCCTGACGCCCTGCGCGCGGCCCTCGCCGTCGTGGCTCCCGGCCGCCTCGACCGACCTCTCCTCCCTCTACGCCCGGGTGCAGAGCAACCTGGAACACGAGGACCCCGTCACCGCGCAGGACGCCCTGAGAGAGCTGAGTGCCATCCTCGGCGAAGCCATGAAGACCTCGCTCACAGCCTGAGCACTCCCCGCCAGACCCGTCCCGCGCCGACGCCCCCCGTCCCGC
>NZ_JACBWZ010000460.1 GCF_013870595.1 Streptomyces sp. WELS2
AGCGGTACCGGCGGTGGCCTGCGTGCTCGCGATGTCCACGTCCACCGACAGCACCGCGACGTTCTCGATCGACGGGAACAACAGCTCCTTCAGACGGAACACGACCTCTTCCACGGCCCCGAACTGTCAGCCCGACTGCCTGGGCCATGGCTCATTTTCGGGCGACTCCGAGCACTGCCCGTAGACACTCAGCCATCACTCGGAGTGGCCACTGCACGGAAGCTGAGCCAGAACCCGAGAAGGGACAGCAGATGTTCACCGACTCGGGAGGGATGGCTGTCCGGCACTGTTCGATCAGGGCAGTTCCGGAGAGCGAGTACCGGCGTCCTCTGCCAGTCGGCTAGAAGAGCCCGGAGCGCATGTGTTGCGTGAGGTTCTCGAGGATCTCGCGCAGTCGCGGGCTGCGCGCGGCCGGCAGCTGGGTCAGGGTGTGCTGGAAGATGCTCGGGTCGACCCGGAACAGTTGATGGGGGCGCGGCATGGGCGGGTCGTCGCGGACAACGCCGTCGGGCATGGTGCCCGACGCGGGGAGGCGCAGGTGCGGCTCGGGGAAGGCCAGCCACATCCACACCCCGAACGGCAGCGGCACCGGATAGGCCGATGCGGCCCGGCCGGCCGGACGCCAGGTCTCCCCTGTCTGCGGATGGACCGGCACGAGCAGTATGTCCGCGTCCGCGTCCGCGTCGGGACCGGACAGTCCCGGTCCGGCCAGCACAGCGTGCCGCGCCGGCCGGCCCCCGGGCAGGAGGGCGTCGAGGGCACGCTGGAGCACTTCCGCGGTCAGCCCGTGCGGAACGGTCACCGGCTGACCGTCGGAGGCTGCCAGCAGATGGGCGAGCGCCCGGCCGGCAGCCGCCTCCCACTGCGGGCTCCATGACCACCGGTGACCCGACCCGAGCAGCGAACCCCATCTGGTGATCGGCTCGTACGGGGGCGTCCGCTTGCCCTCCGCCAACAGTTCCGCCCAGGAGAGCGTCGTGGGGGCGGCGTTGTCGACGGGGAGGCGGCGCACGGCGTCCGGCGCGAGCCAGACCGCTTGCCAGAGTGAGCAGTCGTCGATCCGGCTCGCCACGGGCAGGCCGCACGCCTCACAGGCCATGTTCGGGCCCTCGCCCCAGTCGAGGCCGCAGCAGTAGCCGCCGGCCTTCTCCGGGATGAGCACAGCGCCGCGGGTGTCTCCGGGGGCGATGACGACCGTGCCGGGGGTACCGTCGGACCAGGAGAAGCCCGGCACGTGGATGTCGCGGGCCGCCCCCTCCTCCGCATCGGCCTCATCCCATCTCCGCCAGGGCGGCCCCAAGCGGTTTGGGTCCACGGCAAACGTGCCCGACTCCATGAGCACCGGGAGCTGGACCCCGTTCCCGTACTTCTGATGGGCGTGAACCGGCAGCACGACCTGGGACAGCGGGACCGTCAGCCTGGCGCCGCACCCAGCACACACGAAAATGTACAAACATCCTCCGCCGAAGAAGTGGTGAGCATCCTCGCAGCTCCGCCACGGACCGGCCAACGTGTTTCATCCGCTGCGGGGCGGACACGGCCACGGCGTGAAGCATCACTGTTCGAATCCTCGACGCGCCAGGTGCCTCCCGAAGTGATGAACATCAGCTGCCCGTTCTCGTGGACGAAGCCAGGGCGGCTGCCGGGCGGGGCCGATGCCGAGCCGGAGGACATCGCCGCGCGCATCGTCATCCCGGTCACCGCAGTGGACGACCACGACGGGGATCCCTGCGCACACTCCTCCGGCGGGTAACCCGGGCGCTGCAACCCGTCGGGCGCCGGCGCGGTCTCCGGCTCGCCCATCCCGTCCGGGCTGACCCCCACCACCCCGTCCCTCGGTTCCCTGACAGGCAGTTCACCAGGGGACCGGGCCGTGCTCGTCGAAGAAGCCGCCGGTCGGCCCGTCATCGGGCAGCGTGGCGAGCCGGACGACCACGGCCGCGCCGTCGGCCGCGGTGCGGGTGAGGCCGGGGAACGCGGTGGTGAGGTCGGTCGCACACGGCCCCGGATCGGCGGCGTTGACGAGGATGTTGCGGCTGCGCAGTTCCTTGGCGTACTGCACGGTCAGCGAGTTGAGTGCGGTCTTGGACGGGACGTACGCGGCCAACGGGGGCCGGGTTGTGAAGTAGTCCTCGGGATCGGTCATCCGGGTGATGGAGCCCAGTCCACTGCTGACATTGACGATCCGGGCGGCGGGAGAGCGGGCGAGCAGCGGCAGCATCGCGGTGGTCACGCTGATCACACCGAACACGTTGGTCTCGAACACCTCGCGTACAGCGGACAGTTCGACACTGCCAGGGCTCTGGGCGGCGAGGTCGCCAGAGATGCCGGCGTTGTTGACCAGGATGTCCAGCCGGCCAAAGCGCTCCTCGATCCAGCGGGCGGCGGACAGGACGCTGGCGCGGTCGGTGACGTCCAGGGTGACCGGGTACACCCGCGGACCCAGCTCGGCTGCGGCTGCCGCACCGCGGTGCGGGTCGCGCGAGGCCAGCAGGACGTTCGTGCCGAGCGAGGCGAGCCGGGCTGCGACCTCGCGCCCGATGCCCTTGTTGGCACCGGTGACCAGGGCAGTCGTGGTTTCTGTCATGCGTTCAGCCCACCACGGGGGCGGCCGGGAGTTCCAACACCGACCAGGTACTCAGCGATACCGTACGGGTATGGAAAGACTGGAGGTCCGCGAGCTCGTCTACTTCACCGCTGTCGCCGAAGAACTGCACTTCGGTCGAGCGGCCGCCCGGCTAGGGATGACCCAACCGCCGCTCTCCCGCGCCATTCAGCAGCTCGAACGACGGTTGGGCGTAACCCTGTTGGAACGTGGCAATCGACGGGTCGCACTGACCGAGGCGGGGGCCGTCCTGCTCCGCGAGAGCCGTACGGTGCTCGACGCCGCGTCGGCCGCGGCGCGCCGCACCCGGCGGGCCGGCCGCGCCGACCCGCGTCTGGTCTTGGTCATCAAGCCGGGCGGCGACGGTGGCCTGCTGCCCGCGATCCTCGACGCCTATCAGGCCGAGCCGGGTGCGCTGCCGGTCGAGCTGGTGTGCAGCTTCGGCGAGCGTGAGAACCTCCTGCGGGAGGGTCGTGCCGACGCCGCCCTGCTTCACCGCCCCCGCCACGACCTCACCGGCCTGGACACCCAGGATCTCCTGACCGAGACTCAACTTCTCGTGATGCCTCGATCGCATCGCCTCGCCGGCCGTACCCGGGTCTGCCTGAACGACCTCGCCGGGGAGCCCCTGCCGCGCTGGCCGGGCGCACCTGAGGGTGGCTCACACGGACCCGAGGTCCACGACCTTGGGCAGCTTCTCCACCTCATCGCCTTGCGCCGCATGGTCGCCGTCCTCCCCTCCTCCATCCGCGGCCAGCTCCGCGACGACCTGGTCGCTGTCCCAGTCGATGATGCCGAACCCACCACGCTCGTCCTCGCCTGGCCCGAGCACGCCACCTCCCCAGCACTGGCCGCCTTCGTCCGCGCGGCCGCCGCCGTGGCGTGCAAGGCGACGGGCCACGGCGGGTAGAGCGGGGAGACACGCAGGGCGGGGAGACACGCAGGGCGGGAGGCGCCCTCGCCCATGCTCGCGGGCGTGCGAACACTCCGGGACGCCCTCACGGCCACCGCCGAGATTCACACCTGGAAGCAGAATGACGGGCACCGGACGGCGAACCAATTACGCGGTCCACAATCAGTCCGCCGTCACAGGGGCTGGCCAGGAGCGATATTCCGGCGCCGGAGTCGGCGTCGAAGTACGGGCGCGCTCGGGTTCGTCGGCAGAGCGGAAACAAGCCGCGCAAGAGGCGTAAGAGGTCCTGACAGAAGTTGTCGATCGAGTGGCAGTCGGCTTGTCCGCGTGTCGGTCGCATCGCGAAGTTCCCCGAACCCATCTCTGGGCGGGAACGAGTCCTGCGAACCGAACCGAACCGAACCGCTTCGCGGCGCGAGGGGCAGGGCCCGGCCCGGGTTTGCTGCACGCGCCGGACTGAAAGGTAGCCCCGAAGGGTGGGCCGCTGCTCGATCTGGAGCACGCGCTGAACGTTGCCGAGAGCCCGGGGGCGCGGCTGTGCACCTTGTGCGGGTGCGCTCAGGTTGTGTAGCCGCAAAGTTGTTGTAGTAGGCGGGTGTTCATCACGAACGATCATGGCTGGCTGGCCATCGCCCGGCGGCTGCGTCGGGGCGTCACGGTATGTGGTTCGGCCCGCCGTCCTGCCGGGGGCGGGCCGGGTTTGATCGCGCGGGGCGGTGGTCAGTAGCCGACGGTGAATCGCTGGTGGTGATGGCGGGGCCGCTCGATCTCGTCGAGGAGGGCGACGGCGTAGTCCTCGACGGAGATCGTGCTGTCGCCGTTCTCGTCCGTGACGAGGTCGTCCAGGGCGGTCCGGTAGACGCCGGTGCGGTCGCCGGGGGCGATCGTCGCCGCGGGGCTGAGGTTGGTCCAGTCGACGTCGGTGACGGTGCGGTAGTGGTCGAGGGCGTCGCCGTGGGCGTGCATGATCTGCAGGAGGAAGTCGGGCAGCCCGGGGGCGTCCCAGACCTGCTTGCCGTCGGGGGTTCGCAGAGAGCCGGCGCCGCCGACGGTGATCAGGCGGGGGGCCCTCTCGCCGAGGGTGCGCAGACCTTCGGTGAGGGCTTCGGCGGCGGGCCGGATGGTGGCGAGGTGGCCGGGGCCGTCACCGCCGCCGACGGCGCTGACGACGACGTCCTGGCCCTTCGCGGCGGCGGTGACCGACTGGGGGTCGAGGGCGTCGCCCGCGGTGACGGTCAGGTCGGCGTGCCGTTCGGTGACCTTCGCGGGGTCGCGGACGATCGCGGTGACGCGGTGGCCTCGGCGCAGGGCCTCGCGCACGATGGCGGAGCCGATGGTGCCGCTCGCGCCGAAGACGGCGATGTTCGTCATGGGATGTCCTCCGTGGTTCGTGGTGCGGGGGTGTGGTGGATGTGGATCGGGTGATGGGGGGCGAGGTCCTCGCCTGGGGCGTCGGTGAGGATGGCGGCGCTGTCGCCAGGACCGCCGAGGCGGTCGACGCTGCTGGGAGTGTGCGGGAACCGGG
>NZ_JACBWZ010000461.1 GCF_013870595.1 Streptomyces sp. WELS2
GCCGGGGGCGGCCGTGGTGATCCGGGCGAGGGCGCGGGCCAGGCCGTGCAGGGAGATGGCGAACAGCGGGGCGCCGCAGCCGTCCACGGTGACCCGGGCGGCCCGCTGGCCGGTCAGGTCCTCGACGGTGGCGGCGATCTTCCGCTGGAGCGGGTGCGCCGGGTCGAGGTAGTCGTCCAGGGACCAGCCGTTGAGCTTGGCCGTCCACAGCATGGCGGCGTGCTTGCCGGAGCAGTTCTGGGCGAGCCGCGAGGGCATGCGGCCCTCCCGCACCCAGGCGTCCCGGACGACCGGGTCGAACGGCATGTCGGGCACGTTGCGCAGGTCGTCCTCGGCGAGGCCGGCGAGTTCCAGGATGCGCCGGGTGCCGGCCAGGTGCCGCTCCTCGCCGGAGTGGCTGGCGGCGGCCAGCGACAGCAGTTCGCCGTCGAGCGGCAGCCCGGCCCGCAGCATGGCCACGGCCTGGACCGGCTTGAGGGCCGAGCGCGGGTAGAAGGCCGCCTCGATGTCGCCGAGCTGGAAGCGCACCCGGCCGCCGCCGTCGAGGACGACGACGGAGCCGTAGTGGATGCCCTCGACGACCCCGCCGCGCACGAGGTGGGCGACGGGGGCGTGGAGGGGTTCGCGGACGAAGGGGGCGTCGGCGGGGGAACTGCTGTACATCACTGCCTGTATCAGGGGGTCGGGGTCGGCCGGGGCGCGGGTCACGCGCCGGCGCCGGTGGAGGTGCGGGTCACACGGCCGCGGACGGCGTACCAGCCCGCGACCAGCGCTGCGACGATCAGCGGCAGACAGAGCACGGTGGTGCGTCCGGCGCCGCCGTCGGCGTACATGAGGACCACGACGGAGGCGAGGAACGCCAGCGTCACGAGTTCGGTCCAGGGGGAGCCCGGCAGCCGGTAGGCCGGCCGGGACAGGTCGCCCTGCCGGGTCTTCCGCCAGAAGAGCAGGTGACAGACCATGATCATGGCCCAGGTGGCGAGGATGCCGATCGCCGCGAAGTTGAGGACGATCTCGAACGCCTCGGCGGGGACCACGTAGTTCAGGCCCACGCCGAGCACGCAGATCCCGCTGGTGAGCAGGATGCCGCCGTAGGGGACCTGGCTGCGGCTCATCCTCGCGGTGAAGGCGGGGGCGGAGCCGCTCATCGCCATGGAGCGCAGGATGCGGCCGGTGGAGTAGAGGCCGGAGTTCAGCGACGACAGGGCCGCGGTCAGGACGACCAGGTTCATCACGCCGCCGGCCGCCGGGACACCGATGTTCGACAGGACCGTGACGAAGGGGCTCTGGCCGGCGGAGTACTTGTTCCACGGGAGGAGCATCGACAGCAGGACGACCGAGCCGACGTAGAAGACGCCCACCCGCCACATGATCGAGTTGATCGCCTTCGGCATGATCTTCTCGGGGTTCTCGGTCTCGCCGGCGGCGACACCGACCAGCTCGACGGAGGCGTAGGCGAAGACGACGCCCTGGATGATCAGCAGCATGGGCAGCAGGCCGTGCGGGAACAGGCCGCCGTTGCCGGTGATCAGGGCGGGGCCGGGGTGGTGGCCGTCGACGGGGTGCTGGGTGACCAGCAGGTAGATGCCGATGCACATGAACACGAGGAGCGCGCCGACCTTGACGATCGCGAACCAGAACTCCAGTTCGCCGAAGATCTTGACCGATATGAGATTGACGGTCAACACGACCGCGAGGGCGATCAATGCGATCAACCATTGCGGGATGTCGGAGAACATCCCCCAGTAATGGGTGTAGGTGGCGACCGCCGTGATGTCGGCGATACCGGTCGTCGCCCAGTTGAGGAAGTACATCCAGCCCGCGGTGTAGGCGCCCTTCTCGCCCAGGAACTCCCGGGCGTACGACACGAAGGCGCCGGAGGACGGGCGGTAGAGGACGAGTTCGCCCAGGGCGCGGACGACCAGGAAGGCGAAGACGCCGCAGACGGCGTACGCGATGAAGAGAGAGGGCCCGGCGTCGGCGAGCCGGCCGCCCGCGCCGAGGAACAGGCCGGTGCCGATGGCACCGCCGATGGCGATCATGTTGACATGCCGGTGTTTCAGGCCCTTGCTGTAGCCGGCGTCCCCGGCGTCGACATGGCCGGTCGAGGGGCGCGTCTCGTCTTTGAGGTGCTGTTCGCTCACGCCTCGGCTCCGCCTTCTTCCATGAGGGGGTTCGTCCGCTGGGGACGCACGATGTCGGTGAGGGTCGTCTCGACGCGGTCCAGGTGGTGGCTCATGGCCTCGACGGCGTCGTGCTCGCTGCCGTCGACCAGCGCCTCGACGATCGCCCGGTGCTCGCGGTTGGACTGCTCCCGGCGGCCGCCCAGCTCGTTGAGGAAGGCCGACTGACGCGCCAGTGCGTCGCGGATCTCCTCGATGACCCGGCGGAAGACCGGGTTCTGGGCGGCCTCGGCCACGGCGAGGTGGAAGAGGGTGTCCATCGCGACCCAGGCGGTGGTGTCCGTCTCCCGCTCCATGCGGTCGAGCAGATGGGCCAGGTGGTCCAGGTTCTCCGGGGTGCGGCGCACGGCCGCGTATCCGGCGACCGGGATCTCGATGTGCCGGCGCACCTCCAGCAGGTCGCTGGCCGCGTAGTCGCCGAAGGTGGGGTCCTCGACGGTGTTCGCGACCACGAAGGTGCCCTTGCCGGTGCGGGAGACCGTCAGGCCCATGGTCTGCAGCGCGCGCAGCGCTTCGCGGAGCACGGGCCGGGACACCTCGAGGGTGCGGCACAGCTCGGCTTCGGAAGGGAGCTTGTCGCCGATGGCGTACCGGTCGCTCTCGATGGCGCCGCGAAGGTGGTCGAGTACCGCTTCCATCGCACTGACGCGCCGGGGGACGAGACCACCTGTCTGGCTGTCTGACAGGTTCACGGGAGCGATCCTGCGGGGTGCGGGCAGACACTGTCAAGGTGTGCGGTAATAAAAGATTCACGGGGTGCGGTGCCTGAATGCAGGCATCCACACCCCGTGGGTGAGCAGCGGTTGCGGTTCAGCCGCCGAGCGTCCCGGTGGCGAGCAGGCCGAGCAGGAGCACACCGACGACGATCCGGTAGATCACGAAGGCGTTGAAGGAGTGCTTGGCGACGAACTTCAGCAGCCAGGCGATGGAGGCGTAGGCGACCACGAACGACACGACCGTGCCGACGGCGAGCGGAGCGGCTCCGACCCCCGCGCCGAGGGCGTCCTTCAGCTCGTACAGGCCGGCGCCGGTCAGCGCGGGGATGCCCAGGAAGAAGGACAGCCGGGTGGCGGCGACGCGGTCCAGGTCCAGGATGAGCGCGGTGGACATGGTGGCGCCGGAGCGCGAGAAGCCCGGGAAGAGCAGCGCGAGGATCTGCGAGCAGCCGACCCACATCGCGTCCTTGAAGGAGGTGTCGT
Source organism: Streptomyces sp. WELS2 (assembly GCF_013870595.1). Lineage (GTDB taxonomy): Bacteria > Actinomycetota > Actinomycetes > Streptomycetales > Streptomycetaceae > Streptomyces. The sequence goes on from NZ_JACBWZ010000461.1 coordinate 3,383, forward strand.
CCTCACCGCGCTTGTGCCGGCCCATCTGGTCGGCGGCCCACATCACGCCGGAGCCGATGATCAGCGAGCCGGCGACCACCCACAGGGAGGCGAGCGGGCCGTCGATCAGCGGCTTGGCGGCCAGGCCCACCACCACGATCGGGATGGTGGCGGCGATCACCCACCAGGCGAACTTGTAGTCGTGGTGGTACCGCTCCTCACGGTCGGCCAGGCCGCGGAACCAGGCGGTGACGATCCGCCGGATGTCCTTGAAGAAGTACACCAGCACGGCGGCGATGGCGCCGACCTGGATGACGGCGGAGAACCCGACGACGGACGAGTCGTCGACGGGGATGTCCATGAGCCCTTCGGCGATCTTGAGGTGTCCGGTGGAGGACACCGGGAGGAACTCGGTCACCCCCTCGACTACTCCGAGGACGACGGCCTGACCGACGGAGATGGCACTCATGGGATCCAGTTCTGGGGACTAGTTGGTCGACAGTGCTGTAGACAGTACTCACTGTTCCGGGCCGGGCGGCACGCGCCTAGGTCCACAGGAGACCGGCGAGTGAGACTCCGGTGAAAGCCGCGGCCAGCCCCGCCGCCACACTCGCCACGACGTTCCCGGCAGCGTAGAGGCCGGAGCCGGCCTCGGTCAGCCGGAGGGTCTCGTAGGAGAAGGTCGAGTACGTCGTCAGCGCGCCGCACAGCCCGGTGCCCAGCAGAAGCCGCAGGTGGGGACCGGCGACGCCGGCGGAGGCGGCACCCGTGACCAGCCCGAGGACCAGGCAGCCGACGACGTTCACCACGAAGGTGCCCCAGGGGAAGAGCGAGTCGTGCCGGGCCTGCACGGCGCGGTCGGTGAGGTAGCGCAGGGGCGCGCCGACCATGGCGCCCGCGACGACCAGCAGCCAGTTCACAACGACTTCTTACCCTCCGGGTCCGTTTCGTCCGGGCCGTCGCAGGCCTCTGTCCACCGGACGACCTCGCACGCGTCCAGGGTCACCAGGCCCCCGTCGGCCAGTTCGCCGAGCCGGGGCAGGAACGCCCGGATCCGCTCCTCGGTGTCCACCACGACCACCGCGACCGGCAGGTCCTCGCTGAGGGACAGCAGCCGGGAGGTGTGGATGCGGGAGGAGGCGCCGTAGCCCTCGATGCCCCTGAAGACGCTGGCGCCGGCGAGTCCGGCGGCGTGCGCGCGGTGGACGATCTCGGAGTAGAGGGGCCGGTGGTGCCAGGTGGCGTTCTCGCCGACGTAGACGGTCAGCCGCAGGGCGCGGAAGGTGCGGAGGGTCATCGCCGCCTCCGGGCTCGTCGCCGCACGCCGGCTCATCGCCGCCTCCCGGCGAAGACCCGGCGGGCGGCGGCCGAGGCCAGCCACACCGCGGCGAGGGCCGCGCACAGTGTCGCGGCCAGATAGGCGAGTGCCGGGCCGGGACGGCCGTCGCCGGCCAGCCCGCGGATGTCGACCGCGTAGGTGGAGAAGGTGGTGTAGCCGCCGAGCACGCCGGTGCCGAGGAACGGCCGCAGCAGCCGGTGGGCGGCCCACACGTCGGTGACGAGGACCATGAGCACGCCCATGGCGGCGCAGCCGGAGACATTGGTCCAGAAGGTCGCCCAGGGGAAGCCGGCCGCGTGGTCGGGCCACACATACAGTCAACTCAAGACCGACGTG
>NZ_JACBWZ010000462.1 GCF_013870595.1 Streptomyces sp. WELS2
GTGTGTACTCGCCCGATCTGACCCCTCCCTGGAAGAAGAAGCCGCAGCCGCGGGCCGTGGCCAGCACCTCGCCGTCGGCACCCACCACGGCCACGTCGGTCTTGCTGTTGCCCGCGTCGATGGCGAGCACGGTCGAGGTCAGGCCCACGCCAGGTGCTCCCGGTTGTGCGCGACCAGCCGGTCGGTCAGGGCGTCGGCGTACTCGTACTGCCCGATCAGGGGGTGGGCCAGCAGGGCGCGGAACACCCGGTCCCGGCCGCCGCGCAGCGCCGCGTCCAGCGCCAGGTCCTCGTACGCCGTCACGTTCGCGATCAGGCCCGTGAACAGCGGGTCGAGCGCCGGGACGGGCAGCGGGACCGGGCCCTCGGGGCCGACCGCCGCCTGCACCTCGATCACCGCGTCGTCGGGCAGGAACGGCAGCGTGCCCCGGTTGAGGGTGTTCACCACCTGGTACGGGCTGCCGCCCCCGCCCAGCAGGGCCGCCGCGAGGTCGACGGCCGCCTCCGAGTAGAAGGCGCCGCCGCGCCTCGCGAGCAGCGCGGGTTTCCCGTCCAGGGCCGGGTCGCCGTACATCGCCAGCAACTCCCGTTCCATCGCCGCCACTTCCGCCGCCCGGGAGGGCTTGGTGCGCAGTTCGCGGACGACCTCGTCGTGGGCGTAGAAGTAGCGCAGGTAGTAGGAGGGGACCACGCCGAGGCGGTCCAGCAGGGGGCGGGGCAGGCGGACGTCGGCGGCGATGGCCTCGCCGTGTTCGGCCAGCAGCCGGGGCAGGACGTCCGCGCCGTCCGGCCCGCCCAGTCGCACACCCGTTTCCCAGGTGAGGTGGTTCAGGCCCACGTGCGCCAGGTGCACTTCGGCGGGGGCCGTGCCCAGCAGGGCGGCGAACTTGCGCTGGAAGCCGATGGCCACGTTGCACAGGCCGACCGCCCGGTGCCCGGCCCCGAGCAGGGCGCGGGTGACGATGCCGACCGGGTTGGTGAAGTCGATGATCCAGGCGCGCGGGTTGGCCCGGCGGACCCGTTCGGCGATGTCGAGGACGACCGGGACCGTGCGCAGGGCCTTGGCCAGGCCGCCCGCGCCGGTGGTCTCCTGGCCGATGCAGCCGCACTCCAGCGGCCAGGTCTCGTCCTTCTCGCGGGCCGCCTGGCCGCCGACGCGCAGCTGGAGCAGGACGGCGTCGGCGCCGTCGACTCCCGCGTCCAGGTCGGAGGTGGTCACGATCCGGCCGGGGTGGCCCTGCCGGGCGAAGATCCGCCGGGCCAGGCCGCCGACCGGCTCCAGCCGGTCCGCGGCCGGGTCGACCAGGACCAGTTCCTCGACGGGGAGGGTGTCGCGCAGCCGGGCGAAGCCGTCGACGAGTTCGGGGGTGTAGGTCGAGCCGCCGCCGACCACGGTGAGTTTCACAGTCAGATCAACCCTTTACTCCGGTGAGCGTCACGCCTTCGACGAACGCCTTCTGGGCGAGGAGGAACACGAGGACGACGGGGGCCATGACCAGTACGGTCGCGGCCATGGTGAGGTTCCAGTCGGTGTGGTGGGCGCCCTTGAAGGACTCCAGGCCGTAGGACAGGGTCCAGGCGCCGGGGTTCTCGGACGCGTAGATCTGCGGGCCGAAGTAGTCGTTCCAGGCGTAGAAGAACTGGAAGAGGGCCACGGCCGCGATGCCCGGCCTGGCCATGGGCAGCACCACCCGCAGCAGGGTGCGCAGGTCGCCGCAGCCGTCGACCCTGGCCGCGTCCAGGTACTCGTCCGGGATCGTGGTCAGGAACTGGCGCAGCAGGAAGATGGAGAACGCGTCCCCGCACGCCATGGGCAGGATCAGCGGCCACAGGGTGCCGGACAGATCGAGCTGCCTGGCCCAGAACAGGTACATCGGGATGACGACCACCTGGGGCGGCAGCATCATCATCGAGATCACCAGCATCAGCGACAGCCTGCGGCCCCGGAAGCGGAACTTGGCGAGCGCGTACGCCACCGGCAGCGAGGACACCACGGTGAGGACGGTGCCCAGGCCGGCGTAGAGCAGCGTGTTGCGCCACCAGGTGAGGAAGCCGGGGGTGTCGAACACCTTCCGGTAGTTGCCCCACTCCCAGGTGTGCGGGACCAGGTCGCGGCTGAGGGCCTGGCTGTCGCTCATCAGCGAGGTCAGGAACAGGAAGACGAAGGGGAGCGTGAAGAACAGGGCCGCGGCCACGCCCAGGGAGTGCACCGCGATCCACTGGAGGGACGCCTTGCGGCGGGTCATACGTCAGTCACCTGCCTGGATCAGGCCGCCGCGGCGCCGCATCAGCAGCGCGGTGAACGCCATCGACAGGGCGAACAGCACCAGCGCCACCACGCACGCCGAGCCGTAGTCGAAGCGCTGGAAGCCGAGGTTGTAGACGAGCTGGGGGAGGGTGAGCGTCGACTTGTCGGGATAGCCGGGCTCGAACTGGGTGCCGGCGCCCTGGATCACTCCGGAGGCGACCTTCCCGGCGACCAGCGGCTGGGTGTAGTACTGCATGGTCTGGATCACTCCGGTGACGACCGCGAACATCACGATCGGGGAGATGGCCGGCAGCGTCACGTACCGGAACCGCTGCCAGGCCGAGGCGCCGTCCAGCTGGGCCGCCTCGTACTGCTCCGCCGGCACGTCGAGCAGCGCCGCCATGAAGATCACCATCAGGTCGCCGATGCCCCACAGCGCCAGCAGGGTCAGCGCCGGCTTGGACCAGTCCGGGTCGCCGAACCAGCCCGGCGCGGGCAGCCCGGCCCGCTCCAGCAGGGAGTTCACCGGCCCGGTGCCCGGGTTGAGCAGGAAGGCGAAGGCCATGGTGGCCGCGACCGGCGGGGCGAGGTAGGGCAGGTAGAACAGGGTGCGGAAGACGCCCGTCGCCGTCTTGATCTTCGTGATGAGCAGGCCGACGCCCAGCCCGAAGACCACCCGCAGGCTCACCATCACCACGACCAGCCACAGCGTGTTGCGCAGCGCGGGCCAGAACAGCGGGTAGTGCTCGAAGACGTAGACCCAGTTGCGGCCGCCGGTGAACTCCGGCGGCCGGAAACCGTCGTAGTGCATGAGGGAGAAGTAGACGGTCGAGACCAGCGGGTAGGCGAAGAAGACCCCGAAGCCGACGAGCCAGGGCGCCATGAAGGCGAGCGTGCGCAGGGTCGCGCGGCGGCGCTTGGCCGCCAGGGTGCCGGCGCTCACGGCCGCGCCTGCACGATGTCGGTGTCGATCTGCGCGGCCGTCTTCTCCAGCCCGGCCCTCAGGTCGGTGACCTTGCCGCTCTCGTAGTCGTAGCCGAACTGCTGGATCGTCACCAGGTACACCCCGCCGTTGACGGAGGCGGGCGCGGAGGTGGAATACGGGTTGGCGGCGATGTCCAGGAAGGCCTTGAACCGCGGGTCGTACTTCAGCTTCGGGGACTTCAGGGCGGCCAGCGTGGAGGGCACGTTGTGGATGGCGTTGGCGAAGCCGGTCACCGCGTCCGTGTCCGTGGTGACGTACTTGACGAACTCCCATGCCGCGTTCTGCTTGCGGCTGGTGGCGGCGATGCCGGCGACGGTGCCGGTGAGATAGCCCTTGCCGTACTGGGCCGCCTGGTCGTCCGGGACGGGCAGCGGGGCCACCCCGATCTCGAAGTCCGGCTTCGCCTCCTCGGCCATCCCGAGCCGCCACTCGCCGTCGAGCTGCATGGCGACCTGACCGGTGTGGAAGGGGTGCCTGGGTCCCCACTCGTCGCCGAGGGTGGACCGGTACCGCTCCAGTCTGCGGAATCCGCCGAGTTCGTCCACGAGTCTCTTCTGGAGGGTGAAGGCCTCGGCGAACGCCGGGTCCTCGGCGACGTCGGACTTGCCGTCCTTGCCGAAGTACACCGGGGAGAACTGGCCGAGGTAGTGCTCGGTGGTGGACTCCCAGCCGTGGTAGTCCGGCATGAACCCGAGCTGCCGGTAGCCGTCGCCCTGCCGGACGGTCAGCTTCCTGGCGTCGGCGAGGAACTCGGACCAGGTCCTCGGCGGGCGCGCGATGCCCGCCTTCGCGAACGCCGTCTTGTTGTAGTAGAGCCCGTACGCGTCACCGAGCAGCGGGACCGCGCAGCGGTCGCCCTCGAACGCCGTGTACTCGGCCATGGGCTTCGGGAACGTCTTCTCCGGGTCGACCCCGGACTTGGCGAAGAAGGGGTTCAGGTCCACCAGCGCGCCCGAGGAGCAGAACCTGCCGACGTTGTTGGTGGTGAACGAGGAGACCACGTCCGGGGCCCGGTCGCCGCCCGCCCGCAGTGCCTGGTTGATCTTGTCGTCGGTCATGTTCCCGACGACCTTCACATGGATGTTGGGGTGCGCCCGCTCGAACCCGGCGACCAGCGACCGCACGGCCTTCACCTCGTTCGGCGCGCTCCAGGCGTGCCAGAAGGTGATCGTGGCCTCCTTCGAGGGGTCGTCGGTGGCGCTGCCGACGGACCGGCCGGTACACGCGGTGGTGAGCAGCACCGTGGCGACGGACAGGACGAAAGCCGTTTTCCGGGCGGCTCCGGGTATGGATGTGGGCATGACGAGGTCTCCCAGGGGACGGGTTCGGCGAGGAGAGGGGAAGCCGGGGGCTCAGCGCGAGGTGTCGAAGACCTCGTCGCGGGTGGCGGCGAGCGCGGACTCCAGCGCGCCGCGCAGCACGGGGTGTTCGCGGACCTCGCCGACGACCAGCCGGGGCCGGGCCGGGGCCAGCTCCGCCAGTTCGGCCTGGACGAGGGCCCGCAGCACCTCGCCGCCGGCCGTCAGCGCGGAGCCGCTGAGCACGACGAGTTCGGGGTCGAGGACGGAGACGAGCGAGGCGAGGCCGGTGGCCAGCCGGGTGGCGTAGGCGCCGAGCAGTTCCCGGTGGGGGCCGTCGGCGTGGTCGGCGGCGCGGGCCAGGAGGAGGGCGGCGGCCTCGGCGTGCGGGCCCGTGGGCACGTCGGATATGCCGAGTTCACGGGCCAGCGCCGGCAGGTGACCGGAGGCGTACTCACCGGGGGTGCGGACATCGAT
>NZ_JACBWZ010000463.1 GCF_013870595.1 Streptomyces sp. WELS2
GGTGGCCGTGCGGCGGTCGTCGGGGCTACGCGTCGTCCCCGGCCGGGCGCCGCACCACCAGGCTGCCCACCTCGAAGGTCATCCCGGTCGTCTCCGGGTCGGGCGGCGGGTGGTAGCGCCCTGCGCAGACCGAGAGGTTGACGATGAGGAAGGCGTGCCAGCGGCGCCCCACCCCGCGCCGGTCCGCGAACACCCGCTCACCGTTCAGCCACCAGTCCACCGAGTGACGCCCGAACTCGGTGCGCAGGTCGATCCAGGCCCCCGGACGGACCGCGTCGTGACGCACGTACCGCTGCGACCCGCGCACATGGTTGGTCAGCTCCAGCAGGTCCGGGTGGTCGGGGTGGTATTCGAAGACGTCGACCTCCTGGCCGCCGTCCCGCCAGGTCCAGACGGCCGGCCACGCGCCGGTCTCCGTGGGCAGCCGGACCCGGGTCTCCAGTACGTCCCCCGGCAGGAGCAGGAACTCCTCCTCGCTGTCCTCGGTGGTCAGCAGGCCGGTGTCCCACATGCCGTCCGGCCGCCGGGTGGCCCGGAACACGCCTGAGCGGGCGTGATCGGCGTCGTCCACCAGATGGTCCAGCTTGTCGTCGTCCGGGTTGACCGGGCCGCCTCCCGGATAGGCCGAGGAACGGCCCGCCGTCCACTGCGCCGTGGAGGCGAAGTCCGCCGTGAACACCACGTCGGACCCGCGTGGATGCCGGGAGGCCGGCGGCGGGGCGCCCCTCGTCGGTTCGCTCATGTCCGATGTCTCGCCCGCGGCGGCCCGGACATGCGCGAGGGGTGGCCGCCGCCCCGTATTTCCTCCGTGTGGGTGAAGCAGATACGGCGGTGGCGTCAAGGCAGGCTGGCGCCCTGGGCCCGGAGTTCCCGCTGCACCGCGCCCACCGGGACGTCCCGCGGGCGTCGCCCACTGGTCGCCGCGAGGGCCGCGCACACGCCCGCCGCCTGTCCGGTGGCCATGGAGATCGGCATCACGCGGTAGGAGGAGTGGGCCACGTGGTCCCCGGAGATGCAGCGGCCCGCGACCAGCACCCGGTCCAGGCCCCGGGGCAGCAGACAGCGCAGCGGGATGTCGTAGGACTCGCCGCGCGGCAGCCGTTCGAGCCTGGTGCCGCGACCGCTCGGGTTGTGGATGTCGACCGGGTACGCGCCGCGCGCCACGGCGTCGTCGAACTTGCGGGCCGACAGCACGTCCTCGCCGGTCAGCAGGTACTCGCCGATGATCCGCCGGGTCTCCCGGACACCGACCTGCACACCGCTCTGCACCACGTAGGAATCGGCGAAGCCCGGCACGCGGCCGCGCAGGAACCGGGAGATCTGCGCCATCTGCCGGTGCGCGGCGAGTTCCGCGCGGGTCAGGTCCCAGACGCTGGTGCCGAGCGCCTCGGTGACCCGCGTGGAGTTGACCGCCACCTCGCCCGCGTTCGGGGTGGCGAAGAAGAGGACGTCCTCGCGCGGCAGGTCCAGCTCACCGGCGTCCGTGGCGGCGCGGACCAGGTCCCACAGCCCGTGCACGCCCTTCCACTGGTCCGGCCGCGCGCGGGTGTAGGCGGCGAACTCCTCGTGGTCGAAGCGGGCCATGCGGAACATCAGCGTCATGGGCTGTGTCCAGCCGTCCTCCGGCCGGCCGATCTCGTACTCGGCCCCCGCCGCCGCGGCGATGTCGCCGTCCCCGGTGCAGTCGACGATCACGTCCGCGTCCAGCACCAGCGGCCCCGACTTGGTCTCGAACACCGCCCGGGCCCGGTCCGGCAGGCCGACCACGCCGGAGGCGAAGGCGTGCAGCAGCATCCTGACCTCGTGGTTTTCCAGCAGCTCATAGGCCGCCAGTTTGAACAGCTCCGGGTCGAACGGCACGGTGTAGCCGGTCTCCAGCGAGGGCCGGATCGCCGCTCCGGTGCGCACCAGCTGGTCGAGCAGCACCCACAGCACCCCGCCGACGACCGGCTCGCCCTCGCCGTGGTCGGGCGGCAGCAGCCGCGTGGTGTCGCCGGGCACGGCCTGTCTGACCTCGTTGTGGAAGCTCATCAGCGGCATGACCAGGGCGGCGGTGGCGTTGCCGCCGAGGAAGCCGTACCGCTCCACGAGGACCACCGCGGCGAAGACCAGGAAGTGCAGCCGCATGCCGACGGCCAGGTCCAGTTGCGCGACGATGTCCAGGACCTCCTGGGGCCCGTGGCCGCGGTGCAGCACGGTGCAGTGGTCGGCCGCCGTCATCCGGGACGCCACGGCGTGGGCGTGCCGGATGTCGCCGCGCTCCATGGAGATGAAGACGATGTGCGCGTCCAGCCGCTGCACCAGGAAGTCGCCCATGCTGGCGAGCAGTTGGTGGTACCCCTCCTCGTCCAGGTGCTCGGCGGCGTGCCCGGGTTCCCGGACGCTCATCCCCACCAGCCGCCTCCGGCGGGGCACCGCCTCGGCCCGCAGCAGGGCCCGGCCGCGGTCGCCGGCCTCCAGCAGCAGCGCCGGGTCGGCGGTGACGGAGACGGGCCGGGTGAGCCCGGCCTCTTCGAGGACGAGCTTCGACTCCTCGTCGCGGACCGTCACCTCGACCGCGTCCGACAGCACCGCGCGCACATACGCGCAGTCCGTCTCGTCGGTGAGCGGACCGGCCCCCACCGCGTAGGTGAAGACGGGGACGCCGAGGCTCTGCGCGGTGCCGGCCAGCCGCAGGTAGCGGCGCGCCTCGGTGTCGTAGAGGATCCCGCCCCCGCCGAGCACCAGGACGTCCAGCCGGCGCAGCGGCTCGGAGATGCCCTCCCGGCAGACCCCCTCCCAGGCGACGACCTCGACGTCCGGGTGGACCGAGCGGGTGTGCGCCGGATCGCGGGAGAAGACCACGAACCGGGTGTCCGGGCGGCCGGCCCGGACCTGGTCCAGCAGGGCGGTGAGGATCGCCTCGTCGCCGACGTTGCGGCCCCCGTAGGAGCCCAGTACGCCTACGGTCACGCCGTCCGCGCCATCCATGACCGCTCCCTTACGGCCGGCAGCAGAAGCTGTACCAGCTTGCCGCCTTCCGGTGGGAACACGCGACCGGGGCCGCGTCGGGGTCCGTCGTGTCAGCGGGCGACGCGGTGCTTGCGCCCGCCCCGGCGGAAGCGCACGGCGGCGTAGACCAGGGCGAGGACGAGGACCACGGCGCCGATGACCAGGAGATAGAACAGACCTTTGACGACGAATCCGATGATCCCCAGGACGACGGCCGCGAGGATCAGGAACAGGAACAGGCTCATCGGGTCTCCCGGCGGGTTCGGCGGATCATCGGCGGGCCAGGCGTCGCTCGCCACCGGCGCCCGGTGCGTAGGGCAGCTTGTAGTGGGCGAAGACCTCCGGTTCGGCGGCGGCGGTCAGTTCGCCGTCGGTCTCGATGGACGGGGCCTTCTTCACCACGTCCTTGCTCTGGGCGACCTTCAGGTAGCCCGGGCCGACCGTCGCGTCCGTGAGGGGGACGAACACCAGCCGGCGACGGCTGAGCACACCCACGGTGACCGTGGCGAAGTAGGGCTGGTCGGTGGCGGTGTCCACGTAGACCGACTCCAGAACGCCGATCTTGTGACCGTCGGTGTCGACCACGTCGTGACCCCGCCACTCGCGGATATCGGATGCCTCGAACATCGGTACCTCCTGTGCACGGGGTACCCACTCGCGGGCCGGGGATGTGACACCGGTGGGGTCGATGCCCTCGGACGGCGTACCTGCCCGGGGGCCGGATGCCGGGCCGGTACGCCGAGTGATCAGTTCACGGGCAGGAGGTCAGGAACTCGATCAGCGCCGCGTTCACCTCGTCCGGCCGTTCCTGCTGGGTCCAGTGGCCGCAGCCGGCCAGCTTCAGCGGCTCCCGCGACAGGCCGGGCATCAGCGAGGGCAGCCGCTCGATGAGTTCCGGTGTGCCGGGGAAGGCGGGGACCACGTCCCGGTCGCCGTAGACGTACAGGGACGGCGGGGTGACGACGGCGCCGTGCCAGGGAGCGGTCAGCTCCCAGTTCCGGTCGAGGTTGCGGTACCAGTTCAGGGCACCGGTGAAGCCCCGGGAGAAACTCTCCGTGAGCGCGTCGAGATCCTCCTCGGTGAACCACTCCGGCAGCACCTCCGGGTCGGCCATGTCCGCGAGCCAGCCGCGCTCCGGGTCGACCAGCGGCTGTTTCCGACCGGCGCCGGGGGCGTCCCCCGAGCCCCAGTAGAAGAACTTGCGCAGCGCGGTGCGGGTGTCCTCGGCGAACTCGGCGTCGGCGACCCCGGGACGGTTGAAGTAGTTCCAGTAGAAGCGGCCGCCGAACATCTCGTCCATGGCGGGCAGCGGAGGCCGCGACCCCCGGAACGGCGGCGGCACGCTCAGACCGGCCACCCCGCGCACCAGGTCCGGCCGCAGCAGCGCGGTGTGCCAGGCGACCGGCGCGCCCCAGTCGTGCCCGACCACGTACGCCTTCTCCTCGCCCAGCTCGCGGACCAGCCCGACGACATCGCCGACCAGGTGCAGGATGGTGTACGCGTCGACGGCCTCGGGATGGTCGCTGCGCCCGTATCCGCGCTGGTCGGGAGCGACCACCCGGAAGCCCGCGGCGGCCAGCGGGCCGAACTGGCGGTGCCAGGAGTGCCAGGACTCGGGAAAGCCGTGCAGCAGCACGACCAGGGGGCCCTCGCCCTCCTCGGCGATGTGCAGCCGGATACCGTTCACGTCGACCATGCGATGCTCAACCATGCCCCGAGACTACCCGCGTGATCATCTTGTGGACGTCGGCCCGCGCGTCCGCCCTACGGCGGTCCGGGGAGCGCGCCGGTGCTCCGGTACGCCGACGGGGGCCGGCCGAGAAGCGTGCGGAACGCGGCCGTGTACGCGGCGGGATTCTCGTAGCCCAGCGTGACCGCGACGCGGGTGACCGGCATGCCCGCGGCGAGGTACCGCAGCGAACGCAGGATGCAGGCGCGCTGCCGCCACTGCGCGAAGCCCAGGCCGGTGTGCCGCCGGAACAGGCGGGCGAGGGTGCGTTCGC
>NZ_JACBWZ010000464.1 GCF_013870595.1 Streptomyces sp. WELS2
CCTCGCGGACCGCGTCATCGACATCGCCCCGCGTATCCCCGTACGCGACCTCGCGACCCTGCGCCGCCAGTTCCCCGGACTCGGACCCGAGGAGCTGGCCGACAAGCTGGTGAGGGGCGCGGCGGCCGGCACCTCCGCGGTCGGCGCCGGAATCGGGGCGGCGGCGATGCTGCCGGTACCCCCGGCCATGCCGACCGAACTGGCCGCGGAGATCACCGGGGTCGCCGCGATCGAGCTGAAGCTGATCGCCGAACTGCACGAGGTCTACGGCGTACGCCCGCCCGGCGGCCTCACGGCCCGCACCGCCGCGTATCTGTCCTCCTGGTCGGGGGAGCGCGGCATCGACGTGACGAAGCCGTCGACGTACGACACGGCCCTCGGCGGCCGGATGAAACGCGAACTGCGCCAGCGGATCATGAAGCGGATGGTCCGCAACCTGCCCAACCTGACGCCGTTCCTGGTCGGGGCCGCGGTCGGGGCGGTGATGAACCGCCGGGAGACCGGAAAGCTCGCCGACCGCGTCCGGGCCGACCTGCGCAAGACGCGGGTGCCCTGGGACGAGCTGCCGCAGCTGCCACCACTGGAGAAGCCGGAGCGGCCGCTGGAACTGCCCGAGCCTCCCGAAGAGCCTTAGCCGTCCGTCGGCCGGGCGTGCGCCTCGCGTGCCGCGTCGATCGCCGCGGCGAGCTTCCGCGGCTCCCGCGTCGACAGGTACAGGTACGGCGTCGGGTCCTGCGGGTCGGTGACCTCCACGCGCAGCGCCGTGGGGATGTAGGCGCGCAGCAGCAGGAAGGCGCGGGTGTCCGCCTTGTACGTCCGCCAGGCGCGGGCCTCCTCGGCGTCCAGGACCTCCGCCGCGCCCAGCGCCGACACCGGCAGTTTCGCCTCGCCCGCGATCAGCGAGTCTCCCACGACCCGGATGCGCGGGGACCCGTAGGCGCTCGCCACCACGGCCGCCGCGGCCGTACCGCCGACCAGGCCGCCGAGCAGGGGCAGGGTGCCGAACGGCAGCAGGATCAGGGCGAGCGAGACGCCTACCAGGACGCTGATCACCCACCACGAGCGGGGAGCCGTGAGACGTTCTTCGTAGGGGGCGGCGGAGAGCTGCATGAAACCTAGCTTGGCATGGGATCCGTAGAAGGCGGATGCGCGGGTAAGGTCTGCGGCTGTGAGTGGTAGTTCCGCAGCTCTTCAGCCTCCCGCCGACGCGGGCAAGCCCATACGGCACCCCGACGCGCCCGCGCCCGGGGAACTCCTCGGCGCCCATTACGAACACTGTTTCGGTTGTGGCCCCGGCCAGCCGCACGGGCTGCACCTGGAGGCCCGGGCCGGCGAGGGCGTCTCGCTGACCGCCGAGTTCACCGTGCGCCCCGCCCACCAGGGCGCCCCGGGACTCGCCCACGGCGGGGTGCTCACCGCGGCCCTGGACGAGGCCCTCGGCTCGCTGAACTGGCTGCTGCGCACCATCGCCGTGACCGGACGCCTGGAGACGGACTTCGTCCGGCCCGTGCCCGTGGGCGCCACGCTGTTCCTGACGGCCGAGGTCACCGCCGTCGCCGGACGCAAGATCTACTCCACCGCCACCGGACGCGTCGGCGGCCCGGACGGCCCGGTCGCCGTCCGCGCCGACGCCCTCTTCGTCGAGGTCAAGGTGGACCACTTCATCGACCACGGCCGCCGCGAGGAGATCCAGGCCGCCATGAACGACCCGGACCAGATCCGGCGTGCCCGCGCCTTCGAGGTGAACCCGTGAGCCGTAGCCCCCTCGACGTGCTGATCCGCCGGGTGGACCCCGAGGTCCCGCTCCCGGCGTACGAACACCCGGGTGACGCCGGGGCCGATCTGCGCACCACCGAGCCCTGCGAGCTGGCGCCCGGCGAGCGCGCCGTGTTGCCCACGGGAGTGTCGATCGCCCTCCCGGAGGGGTACGCGGCCTTCGTGCACCCCCGGTCCGGTCTCGCCGCCCGCTGCGGTGTCGCCCTCGTGAATGCCCCGGGGACGGTTGATGCCGGGTACCGTGGGGAGATCAAGGTGATCGTGGTGAATCTCGACCCGCGCGAGAGCGTGCGGTTCGAGCGCTTCGACCGGATTGCCCAACTGGTCGTCCAGCAAGTCGAGAGGGTCCGCTTCCAGGAGGTCGCGGAACTTCCCGGCTCGGCGCGGGCCGAGGGGGGCTTCGGGTCCACCGGCGGCCACGCCGCGGTGGGCGGCGACAGCGGCACAAGCGGTCAGGCCGCCGTAGGCGGTCCGACGGGTGGGAATCGATACGCTTCGGTCGTATCCGACCGGGAAGGACAGTGACGTGTTCGGACGTCGCAAGAAGAAGGGTGCCGCCGAGGACGCGGCCGGCGAGGCCGAGCAGGTCGTCGACAGCGTCGACACCGAGGCGGACGAGGAGGAGGCCGGACGCGAGCGCCTCCGGCTGGAGCCCGGGCCCCGGCCCGACGGTCCGTGGGACAGCAGCGAGGTGCGCGACCCCGCCGAGGGCCGCGTGGACCTCGGCGGGCTGTTCGTGCCGGGCGTCGACGGCATGGAGTTGCGGGTCGAGGTCGCCGGGGACGCCATCGTCGCCGCCACCGTCGTGCTGCGCGACAGCGCCATCCAGCTCCAGGCGTTCGCCGCGCCCAAGCGCGAGGGCATCTGGGGCGAGGTACGCGAGGAGATCGCGTCCGGGATCACCCAGCAGGGTGGCATCGTCGACGAGGTCGAGGGTCCGCTCGGCTGGGAGCTGCGCGCCCGGGTACCGGTGCAGCTGCCCGACGGCACCGGCGGCTTCCAGGTCGTCCGGTTCGTCGGCGTGGACGGCCCGCGCTGGTTCCTGCGCGGTGTGATCTCCGGGCAGGGCGCGGTGCAGCCGGAGGCCGCCGGGCTGCTGGAGCAGATCTTCCGCGACACGGTCGTGGTGCGCGGCGAGGGCCCGATGGCTCCGCGCGACCCGATCGTCCTGAAGCTGCCGAACGACGCGCAGATGGTGCCCGAGGGTGTCCAGCAGGAGGAGGGCTCGCGCTTCTCCGGCGGGATGGGGCAGTTGCAGCGGGGGCCGGAGATCACCGAGGTCCGCTAGGCGCTCCGCTGGGTTCAGCAAGGATGTACGGGCCGTGCCTTGAAGGGTGCGGCCCGTTTTTTGCGGGGTGCGGCGGCCGGATGCCGGTCCGTCGTGGTCGTTCGCGCAGTTCCCCGCGCCCCTTGGGGGCGCTGTCGTCAGGGTTGCGTCAAAGTTGACCCCCGCTCGTCCCTCCGGGCCTGATCGCCGAGCCGGGCGGCCGTAAGGTCGACGCTGCGCAGACTTCGGGCACGGAAAGACAATGTGGGCATGGGACGCGGCACGCTTCGGATCTACCTCGGCGCGGCACCGGGCGTGGGCAAGACCTACGCCATGCTCGCCGAGGGCCACCGCCGTATCGAGCGGGGCACGGACTGCGTGGTGGCGTTCGTGGAGCACCACGGCAGGCCGCGCACCGAGGTGCTGCTGCACGGCCTGGAGCAGGTGCCGCGCAGGAGACTGGAGTACCGGGACACCGTCTTCGAGGAGATGGACGTGGACGCGGTGCTGCGCCGGGCCCCCGCCGTCGCCCTCGTGGACGAGCTGGCCCACACCAACGTCCCGGGCTCGCGCAACGCCAAGCGCTGGCAGGACGTGGAGGAACTGCTGGCCGCCGGCATCGACGTCGTCTCCACCGTCAACATCCAGCACCTGGAATCACTCGGCGACGTCGTGGAGTCGATCACCGGGGTGCGCCAGCGCGAGACCGTCCCCGACGAGGTCGTACGCCGGGCGGACCAGATCGAGCTGGTCGACATGTCCCCGCAGGCGCTGCGCCGCCGCATGGCACACGGCAACATCTACGCGCCGGACAAGGTCGACGCGGCCCTGTCCAACTACTTCCGGCCCGGCAATCTGACCGCCCTGCGCGAGCTGGCGCTGCTGTGGGTGGCCGACCGGGTCGACGAGTACCTGAACGAGTACCGCAGCGAGCACCGGGTGTCGGCGATATGGGGCTCCCGGGAGCGGATCGTGGTGGGCCTGACCGGCGGCCCCGAGGGACGCACCCTCATCCGCCGGGCCGCCCGGCTCGCCGAGAAGGGCGCCGGCGGCGAGGTCATGGCCGTCTACATCGCCCGCAGCGATGGGCTGACCTCGGCGTCCCCGAAGGAGCTGGCCGTCCAGCGCACGCTCGTGGAGGACCTCGGCGGAACGTTCCACCATGTGGTCGGCGACGACATACCGGCCGCGCTGCTCGACTTCGCGCGCGGGGTGAACGCCACCCAGATCGTGCTGGGCTCCTCGCGCCGCAAGGCCTGGCAGTACGTCTTCGGGCCCGGCGTCGGCGCCACGGTCGCCCGGGACTCCGGCCCCGACCTGGACGTGCACATCGTGACCCACGAGGAGGTCGCCAAGGGCCGGGGACTGCCCGTGGCCCGCGGCGGCCGGCTCGGGCGGGCCCGCATCCTGTGGGGCTGGGCGGTCGGACTGGCCGGCCCCGTCGTCCTCGCGCTCGGCCTGAACACCGTCGGTCTCGGCCTCGCCAACGACATGCTGCTGTTCCTGGCCGTCACCGTCGCCGCGGCGCTGCTCGGCGGTCTGCTGCCCGCGCTGGCCTCGGCGGCCTTCGGCTCGCTGCTGCTGAACTACTTCTACACACCGCCGCTGCACCGGCTGACCGTCGCCGACCCCAAGAACATCGTCGCCATCGCGATCTTCTTCGGGGTCGGCATGTCGGTCGCCTCGGTGGTGGACCTCGCCGCCCGGCGCACCGACCAGGCGGCCCGGCTGCGCGCCGAGTCCGAGATCCTCTCCTTCCTCGCCGGCAACGTGCTGCGCGGCGAGACCAGCCTGGAGGAGCTGCTGGAACGGGTCCGCGAGACCTTCGCCATGGAGTCCGCCGCGCTGCTGGAGCGGGAGAGCGACGTGGCTCCCTGGACCTGCGCGGGCCGGGCCGGCTTCGGTCCGCCGCTGGAGCGCCCCGAGGACGCCGACGTGGACATGCCCGTG
>NZ_JACBWZ010000465.1 GCF_013870595.1 Streptomyces sp. WELS2
GGCCTCCTCCAGGTCCACGTCGCCGGGGTCCCGCACGGAGAGGTCGACCTTGCCGACGGCGGCGGCCGTGTTGCCGTCCGCCCAGGCGCAGACGCCGTAGGTCAGGGTGGTGGAGCCGCTCTCCTGGGTGAGCACCTGGCAGCTGACGCGGGTGGCGGCGCCGGGCGGGGTGACGTCCCTCGCGGGCCGCTCCACCCGCACGCCCTCGGTCTCGGCGGCGCCCTTGAGCAGGCCCCGGCGGATCGCGGGGGTGTTCCTGAACCGGCCGTACATGCCGGAGACGAGCAGCATGGAGCGGGAGGCGTCGCCGGGCGGGCCGTAGCGGCCGACGGTGGCGTGGACGTCCTTGACGTCCCAGGCGCCGTCGGCCTCGTCCTCGACCTTCCTGCCCTCGGTGCCGGAGAGGTCCTCGGCGAGGGTGTACTCGCCGTCGAGCAGGCTGTGCGGCAGGACCAGCTTGTGCTCCGCCGCCGGGAAGCCGCTGCCGGCCGGCATGCCGAGCATCACGAGACCGGCGACGACGACCGTGACGACTGCGCCCACGATGCCGAGCACCAGCCCGACGCGGCGCTTCCCGGGCGGCGGCGCCATGGGCGGCACGCCCCAGCCGGGGTGGGGCTGCCCGGGTGGGTAGGGCTGCCCGCCCGGGTACGGCTGCGACGGGTGGACCTGGGGCGGGTACGGCTGCTGCGGGTAGGAAGCCTGCCCGGGATACGGCCGCTGCTGCGGGTAGGGCGCCTGCCCGGGGTACGGCGAGCCGTACGGGCCGGGGGCGGCCGGCGGGGGCTGCTGCCCGTAGGGGCCCGGGTACGACGGCTGCTGCGGCGAGGGCATGGACACGCCGGAACGCTACTGCACCGCGCCGGCACCCCCGCCACCGGCTGCGCCCGGAGGTGTCAGTCCTCAGTCGCGCCCGTCTCGATCGTCGTCTTCACCTCCGCGACCCGCTCCCGCTCCTCCCTGGCGAAGCGTTCGGCGTCCAGCCGGTCGGCCAGTTCCTCGTCCTGGGCCATGAGCCGGTCCAGGTCGCAATCACCCAGTTCGAAGACGCCCATGTCCGCGTAGGCCCGCTGGAGGCGTTCGCCCCACAGGCCGATGTCCTTGACGCACGGGACGATGCGGCTGAACAGCAGCCTGCGGAACAGCCGGAGGAACTCGGACCGTTCGCTGATCGCCGCCGCCTCGGCCTTCGGGATGCCGAAGTTCTCCAGCACCTCCACCCCGCGCAGCCGGTCGCGCATCAGGTGACAGCCCTCGATGACGAACTCCTCGCGCTCACGCAGTTCGGCGTCGGTGAGCTGCCGGTAGTAGTCGCGCAGCGCCATCCGGCCGAAGGCCACGTGCCGGGCCTCGTCCTGCATGACGTAGGTCAGGATCTGCTTCGGCAGCGGCTTGTCCGTGGTGTCCCGGATCATGCCGAACGCGGCCAGCGCCAGGCCCTCGATGAGCACCTGCATGCCGAGGTAGGGCATGTCCCAGCGGCTGTCGCGCAGGGTGTCGCCGAGCAGCGACCGGAGGTCGTCGTTGACCGGGTAGAGCAGGCCTATCTTCTCGTGCAGGAACCGGCCGTATATCTCGGCGTGCCGGGCCTCGTCCATGGTCTGGGTCGCGGAGTAGAACTTGGCGTCCAGGTCGGGCACCGACTCCACGATCCGCGCCGCGCAGATCATCGCGCCCTGCTCGCCGTGCAGGAACTGGCTGAACTGCCAGGAGGCGTGGTGCCGGCGCAGTTCGGCCTTGTCCCGGCCGGAGAGCTTGTCCCAATGGCGGGTGCCGTACAGGGACATGGCCTCCTCGGGCGTGCCGAGGGCGTCGTACGGGTCCACCTCCAGGTCCCAGTCGATGCGGGTCCGCCCGTCCCACTGCTTGTCCTTGCCCTTCTGGTACAGGGCGAGCAGACGATCGCGGCCGTCGTCGTACTCCCAGGTGAACCGGGCCGCGCCGGTGGCGGGCACCCGCCACGGGGAGCCCGCGGGCTCGTTCGCGTACAGGTCGTAGGTCCCCATACTCCCCAGGCTCACGCGTGGTGGCCGGGTCAACAAGTCCTGCGCGAGGGATTGACGACCTTACTGACAAGGAGTCTTATAAGAGCAGGACGACTACCCCCGGGTAACGAGGTGAGGGAGCCATGACGACCCTGACGGAAGCGGACGCGCTGGACGGGCTGCGCGACGCGCTGGGCCTGCTCAAGGACCGGGAACAAGTGGCCGAACGGCTGCTCGCCTCTTCCGCCAAACACTCCTTCGACCCGGACAAGGAGCTGGACTGGGACGCGCCCTTCGAGGAGGGCAAGTGGTTCTGGCCGCCGGAGCTGGTCTCGCTCTACGACACCCCGATGTGGCGGCGGATGAGCGAGGAACAGCGCATCCTGCTCTCCCGGCACGAGGCCGCGGCGCTGGCCTCGCTCGGCATCTGGTTCGAGCTCATCCTGATGCAGCTGCTGGTCCGGCACGTCTACGACAAGGCGGCGACGAGCGCGCACGTGCGCTACGCCCTCACCGAGATCGAGGACGAGTGCCGGCACTCCAAGATGTTCGCGCGGCTGATCACGCACGGCGGCACGCCCTGGTACCCGGTGAGCCGGGCCCACCAGAACCTCGGCCGTCTGTTCAAGACCATCTCCACGACGCCCGGTTCGTTCACCGCCACGCTGCTCGGCGAGGAGGTCCTGGACTGGATGCAGCGGCTGACCTTCCCGGACGAGCGGGTGCAGCCGCTGATTCGGGGGGTCACGCGGATCCACGTGGTGGAGGAGGCCCGGCACGTCCGGTACGCCCGTGAGGAGTTGCGGCGCCAGATGGTGACCGCCCCCAAGTGGTCCCAGGAGTTCACCCGGGTCACCTCCGGAGAGTTCGCCCGGGTGTTCTCGGTCGCCTTCGTCAACCCGGAGGTGTACACGAACGTGGGTCTGGACAAGCGGGAGGCGATGGCCCAGGTGAAGGCCAGCGGGCACCGGCGGGAAGTCATGCAGACGGGTGCGAAGCGCCTGACCGATTTCCTGGACGACATCGGTGTCCTGCGGGGCGTCGGGCGGCGGCTGTGGAGGGCGTCGGGTCTCCTGGCGTAGGCCCGCGGACCCTCCTGGGGGCGCAGACGCCGCGCACGTGCGCCCCGGCCGCCCGCGAGCGCCGCGTGGCGGCCTCGCGACGGCGGTTAGGCTGACCGTCATGACCCAGTCGGCCACCCCCGCATACCGCCGCCTGAGCGTCGAGGAACGACGGACCCAGCTCCTCGACGCCGCGCTCTCCCTCTTCGCGCACCACGCGCCCGAGGACGTGTCCCTCGATGACGTGGCGGAGGCGGCCGGAGTCTCGCGTCCCCTGGTGTATCGCTACTTCCCGGGCGGCAAGCAGCAGCTCTACGAGGCCGCGCTCGGGTCGGCCGCCGAGCAGCTGAACCAGTGCTTCGACGAGCCCAACGAGACGTCCGCGCTGTCCCGCCTGTCCCGCGTCCTGGACCGCTACCTGGAATTCGTCGACCAGCACGACACCGGTTTCGCCGCGCTGCTCCAGGGCGGCAGCGTGGTGGAGACCAAGCGCACCACGGCCATCGTGGACGGGGTGCGCCGGTCCGCCGCCGAGCACATCTACCAGCACATGGAGGTCGGCGAGCCCGGCGCGCCGCTGCGCATGACGGTGCGGATGTGGATCGCGGCCGTGGAGGCCGCCTCCCTGATCTGGCTGGACAACGAGAAGCAGCCGCCGCCCGCGGAGCTGCGCGACTGGCTGGTGGAGCAGTTCGTGGCCGTCCTGAAGGTCACCGCGGGCCGCGACCCGCAGACGGCGGCGCTCGTCGCCACGCTCGCCGAGCACGACCCGGTACCGAGCGCGTGAAGAGCCAGGACACCCCCTTCGAGGGCGGCCCCATGGACGGAAGGGTGCTGCCCGTCCTGCTCGGCCCCACCGGGCACCCCCCGAAGACGTACCGCATCCCCGTCCCGGGCCCGGACGGCGGGCCGCCCACGGTGCTGGTCTACCGGCGTGTGCCGCGCGGGCACAGCCGGCGGCTCGGGCTGGTCCAGGGCTGGAAGTACCGGTACGACCCGGACGACACCACCGGCGGACGGCTCAGGTGGCCGTGGTCCAAGCCGGCCACACCGGCCGCTCCCCCGCCCGATGCCCCGGGATCCGGCAAGCCGGGTGACACGAACGAGTGAAAGCGGTGCGCCGAACCGCGCAGCCTTCCCGCATATTGTGTGCCGACACGTCTGATTATCACCGTGCGACGGACGGCGGAGAGTCCGCCCTCCGCGCCTCGGAGGTGATGACGTGTCAGCAGTGCTCCGGCGTCTGGCCGGTACGGCCGCGGTCGCGGCCCAGGCCGTCCTCGCGCCCGTACCCGCCGCGGCCGTGCCGGATCCGCAGCCGTCCGTGACCGCACCGGACGCGCGGCCGTCCGTGGCCGCACCGGACCGGCAGCCCTCGGTGGGACGGTTGCTGACGGACCTTCAGCGGCTGTACCGGCAGACCGAGCAGGCCACCGAGACCTACAACGCCACCACGGAGAAGCTGGAGCGGCAGCGCGCCGAGGTGGCCCGGCTGGACGGTGAACTGGCCCGTGCCCGGCTGGAGCTGCGGTCCCAGCGGCTGGACGCCGGCCGGCTGGCCCGGCAGCAGTACCAGAACGGCGGCGGCCTCGGCCCCTACGTCCGCCTGCTCCTCGCCCCCGATCCGCAAGCCGCGCTGGACGAGGGCCACGTCATCGGTGAGCTCGCGCGCGAACGGGCCCGTACGGTCGCCCGGTTGACCGTCACGGAGCGCCGCCGGGACGCCCTGGCCCGCGCGGCCCGCAAGGCCCTGGACACCCAGCTCGGCCTGGCCGCCCGGCAGAAGCGGCAGCGCGACGACGTCCGGACGAAACTGGCCGGCGTGGAGCGGGCGCTGGCCGGCCTCACCGCGGACCAGCTCGCGGCCGTGGCCCGGCTGGAGGAACAGGGTGTCGCCGAGGCCCAGCGCGAACTGACCACCGCGGGCGCCCTG
>NZ_JACBWZ010000466.1 GCF_013870595.1 Streptomyces sp. WELS2
CCGGGCGCCGCGGACCCAGCAAGCCAGCAGGAGAGCGACGATGGAACTTGTTCACGCGGAAGCGATCGACCCCGAGGCCACGTACGCCTACTGGAAGACCGACCTGCACCGGCCGGAGGTGTTGATCTGGTCGGGCCGGCGCAAGGTGACGGCCGTGCTGGAGGAGCGGGCCGCGGACGGTACGCTCCTGCTGTCCGTGCCCGAGCCGGAGCGGCTCGCCCACCTGGCGCCCGGGGGGCGGCTGGCCCTCACCTTCCGGGCCGACGCCGCCCGGCTGCGCCGGCGCCGGCTGGTCCCGCTGTTCACCACCGACTACCGCATCGACGACCGGAGCGGCCGTGTCGTCGCGCGCTTCCCGGCCGGCTTCGGCGCCGGCGGGACCCGTCCGCTGCCGCAGCCGGTCACCGCCCGGCTGGACACCGCCGTCCTGTTCGGCCGCCCCCTGGAGATCAGAGTGCTCCGGCTCTCCCCGTACCAGGGGGAGTTCCTGGCCGACGACCCCGGCCGCTGCCTGGCCCCCGGGATGGCGGTCGGCATCCGGGCCTGGCTGCCGTGGCTGGGGCACTGGCGGCTCACCGCCCAGCTGACCGGCTGCCGGGAAGAGGCCGCGGGGGTCCGGTTCGGCTTCCGGATCGTGGACCGGGCCTCGGCGCGCACCAGCGCGACCCTCCTGGTCGGCACGGACCCGGACTTCGGCTTTCCCGAGCTGAGGAACGCGGGGGTACGGCCGAGCCGGGTGACCCGGTATCTGACGGTACGTACCGTCGCCGACGAGGAGACCTACCGTCAGGCCCTCGAGGTGCGGCTCCTCGGGAACCAGCGCTTCGGGCGGCTGGCCGGGGTGCAGGACAGCACCGAGGTGGCCGACCGGCTCGACGCCCACGCGGTCAGTTTCGTCTGCCTGCTGGGGCAGAAACCGGTGGGCACTGGCCGGGTGGTGGTCAATGACGGCGACCGGGCCCTCAGCGAGATCGAGACCGAGACCGCCGGCCTGCCCCTGCCCGTCTGGCGCGGCCGGTTCGTCGAGGTGTCCCGGCTCGCCATCCACCCCGAACACCGGGGCGCGGGCGTCGTCCTCGCACTGTTCCGGGAGATCGCCCGGCTCGCCTTCAACCTCGACTGCCGCTACCTGGTGCTGGACGCCATCGAGAAACTCGTGCCCGCGTACGAGCGGATCGGCGGCCGGCGGCTGCCCATCGTCAAGACGCACCCGTACAGCAAGGAACCCGTGCACGTCATGGCGATCGACATCGGCGAGCAACTCGGCCGGCTCGGCCGCCGGTGGCCGTACTGGCAGGTCGTGTTCGGTCCGGTGCTCGACCACCACATGCGCACCTCGTCGCCCGGCCGGCTCACCCGGCTCGTCCGCGGCTTCGGGCTCGCCCCGTTCTGGGTCAAGCGCGCCGTCAGCCGCCTGCAGTGAACGGCCCGTCCCCCCGACCGCCCCACCGCCCCCTGCCGTGACGCTCCTGTGAGGACCTCCCCGTGGCCGCTCCATCCCGTCCCTGGCCGGCGCTGACCGCGCTGATCGTCGGCTACTTCATGGTGGTGCTGGACATGACCATCGTGGCCGTCGCCAACCCGGTGATCATGGACAGTCTGCATGCCGACGTCACCTCCCTCGTCTGGGCCACCAGCGCCTATCTGCTCACCTTCGCCGCGCTGCTGCTGCCCGCGGGCCGGCTGGGCGACCACTTCGGGCCCAAACGGGTCTACCTCACCGGGCTCGCCCTGTTCACCGCCGCCTCCCTGGCCTGCGGGCTCGCTCCCGCCATCGGCGCGCTCATCGCGGCCCGCGCCGTGCAGGGCGTCGGCGCGGCCCTGGTGACCCCGCAGACGATGGCCGTGATCACGCGGACCTTCCCACCGGAGCGGCGCAGTGCGGCCATGAGCCTGTGGGGCGCCGTCGCCGGGCTCGCCAACCTCATCGGCCCCCTGCTCGGCGGACTCCTCGTGGACCGGGCCGGCTGGCAGTGGATCTTCTACGTCAACATCCCCGTGGGTCTCGCCGGGCTCGCCCTGGCCGTCCGCTACGTACCGGCGCTGCCCGCGCACACCCACCGGTTCGACCTGACCGGCCTGGTGCTCAGCAGCATCGGCATGTCACTGCTGGTCCTCGGCATCCAGGAGGGCGGCAGCCGGGGCTGGGGCGGCTGGACCTGGTGGTCCGTCGCCGCCGGACTCGCGGTGCTCGGTGTCTTCGTCGCCCACCAGGCCCGCACCTCCACCGATCCGCTGCTGCCCCTCGGCATCTTCCGGGACCGCGCCTTCGCCGCGGCCGCCCTCGCCGTCGGCCTCGCCGCCGCCGCGGTGGCCGCCGTGATGGTGCCGCTCTACCTCTACCTGGAGTCCGTACGCGACCTGGCCGGGACGAAGGCCGGGCTGCTGCTGGCCCCGATGGCGCTGCTGGCGATCGTGTTCGTCCCCGTCATCGCCCTCCTCGGCGATCGGCTGCATCCACGGGTGGCGCCCGTGACCGGCCTGGCGCTGTTCGCGGCCACACTCGCCGGGTTCGCGCTCCTCATGACCCCCGATTCACCCGTCGGACTGTTCCTCGCCGGCGCAGCGCTGGCCGGCGTCGCCAATGCCTGCATCTGGCCCTCGCTCGCCGTGGCCGCCACCCTCCGGCTGCCGCCCGAGCAGGCCGGGGCGGGCGCGGGCGTGTACAACGCGCTGCGCCAGGTGGGCTCCGTCCTCGGCAGCGCCGCGGTGGGCGCCGTCGTGGCATCCAGGATGGCCGTTCACGGCCTGCCCCCGGACCTCGCCGGAGGCACCGGGGCCGAGGGCGGCACGACGGTCCCCGAGGCACTCCGGGCCGCCTTCGGCTCCGCCCTGGCCGACTCCGTCTACCTGCCCGTCGCCCTCCTCGCCCTCGGCGCCGTCGCCGCCGCGCTGATCGTCCGTTCGGAGCGTCCGGCTCCGCAGGCCCGACCCTCATCCTCCGTGGCGGTGAACCCATGAGCAGTGCGACGGCCGTCCATTTCTTCCTCAGCCTCGGCGCCCTCCTGGCGGTGGCCAAGCTCTTCGGCGCCCTCGCCCGCCGGGTACGCCAGCCGGCCGTCGTCGGCGAGATCGTCGCGGGCGTCGTCTGCGGCCCCCTGGTGCTCCCCGCGGCGGTGCGCGAGGCGCTGATGCCCGCCGATGTGCTGCCCCTGCTGTCCGCCCTCTCCGGGCTGGGGCTCGCGCTGTTCATGTTCGTCGTGGGCTACGAGCTGGAGCACACGCTG
Organism: Streptomyces sp. WELS2; assembly: GCF_013870595.1. Classification (GTDB taxonomy): domain Bacteria; phylum Actinomycetota; class Actinomycetes; order Streptomycetales; family Streptomycetaceae; genus Streptomyces. The sequence continues at coordinate 3,228 of NZ_JACBWZ010000466.1, forward strand.
CTGCGCGGCCTGAAGGGCAGCGCGCTGGGCGTCGCCTGCGGCTCGGTCCTCGTCCCGCTCGCCGCGGGCATGCTCCTCGCCCTGCCGCTGGCCGGACGGTACGCCCCCGGCTCCACGGCCGGCTTCGTCCTCTTCCTCGGCATCGCCATGTCCGTCACCGCCTTCCCGGTACTGGCCAGGGTGCTCGCCGACCGCCGCCTGACCGGCACCCCGCTCGGCGGCATCGCCCTGGCCGCCGCGGCCTTCGGTGACCTGGCGGCCTGGGTGGCGCTGGCGGGCGTGGTGGCCTTCTTCGGCAGCGCCACGCAGTGGCGGATCAGTCTGCTGCCCGTCTACGTCCTGGTCCTCCTCGCGGTCGTCCGCCCGCTGCTCGGCCGGCTGCTGCGCCGCTGCGCGGACCGCCGGATGCCGCCGCTCGCACTGTTCCCGGTTCTCGTCGTCGGGCTGCTGCTGTCCTGCGGGAGCGCCGAATGGCTCGGCGTGCACTACATCTTCGGCGCCTTCGCGTTCGGTGCCGTCATGCCGCGCGGCGGTTTCGAGGACCTGCGCGTACGGATGATCGAGGGAGCGAACCACATCGGCGCGCTGCTGCTGCCGCTGTACTTCGTGGTCGCCGGGTCGAAGGTCGACCTCGAGGGCTTCGGCGGGTCGGCACTGGTGACGCTCGCCCTCGTCCTCGTGGTGGCGGTGGCCGGCAAGGCGGCCGGCGTGTACGGCGGGGCACGGCTCGCCGGGATGGACCACAAACTGGCGCTGCCGCTCTCGGCCCTGATGAACATGCGGGGCCTCACCGAGCTCGTCATCCTCTCGGTCGGCCTCGAACTCCACCTCATCGACGGCACCGTCTACTCGATGATGGTCGTGATGGCCGTGGTCACCACGGCGATGGCCGGGCCGGTGCTGGACACCAAGCGCTTCGCCGTCCCCCTGCGGACCGGCGCCGAGCGGAACACCGACGCCGGCGCGGAGCGGGACGTCGCCCCCCGGGCGCAGCTGGAATCGGACAAGGAATCGACAGGGAACAGCCGATGAACCTCAACGAGCACGTCGACCAGTACTGCGAGCGGGTCTCGGCGGCCTTCTGGGCGGAGCCGGTCAACGCGGTCAGCAACCTCTCCTTCCTCATCGCCGCGCTCGCGATCTGGCGGATGCTCGGCCCGGACCGCGCCGCCGGCCGCGGGATCCCGGTCAGCGTCGGCTTCACGACCCCGCTGATGGTCTGCATCGGTCTGGGCAGCTTCGCCTTCCACACCATAGGCACCCGCTGGTCCCAGGTCCTCGACGTCGCCCCGATCGGCCTCTTCGTGCTCTGGTACCTGGGGAGCTTCCTGCTCTGGTTCCACGGCCTGCCCCTCAGGCGGTGCCTGCTCGGCGTCGCCGCCTTCATCTGCTTCCTCGCCCTGTTCATCGCCCTCGCGGGCCCCCACATCCCCAACAAGTCCGGCACCTACGTCCCGGTCCTGCTGCTCCTCATCGGCATCACCGTGGCCCTGCGCGTGTCGGGTGAGGCGGAACTGCGCGCGTACGCGGGGTCGTTCGCCTGGTCGTCGCTGGTGTTCGCCGTCTCGCTGACCGCCCGCACGCTGGACGAGCGGGTCTGCGGCTCGTTCCCCGTGGGCACCCATTTCGTCTGGCACCTGTGCGACGGCCTGCTCGTGTACCTCACCTCCCGCACGCTCGTCCACCGCTGGCGGGTCCGAACGGCCGCGG
>NZ_JACBWZ010000467.1 GCF_013870595.1 Streptomyces sp. WELS2
AGGTCGAGGCCGCCGCCCGCACCCTGGCCGCCCACCTGCGCCCGCACACCACGGTCATCCTGGAGTCCCCCGTGCTGCCCGGGACCACGGAGGAGTTCCTGCGCCCGCTGCTGGAGGACGGCTCCGGCCTGCGCGCCGGGCGCGACTTCCACCTCGCCTACTCCCCCAGCCGCGTCGACCCCGGCAGCCGCGCCCACACGCCCGCCGGCACCCCGAAGGTCATCGGCGGCCTCACCCCCGCCTGCACCGAGTCCGCCGCCGCGTTCTACGGCCGGCTCACCGACAAGGTGGTCCGCGCGCGCGGACTGCGCGAGGCGGAGACCGTGCAGCTGCTGGAGACCAACTACCGGCACGTGAACATCGCGCTGGTCAACGAGATGGCCGTGCTCTGCCACGAGCTGGGCGTGGACCTGTGGGACGTCATCCGGTGCGCGGAGACCAAGCCCTTCGGCTTCCAGGCGTTCCGGCCGGGCCCCGGCGTCGGCGGACACGGCGCCGCACAGGACCTGACCGGACACGCGACCCGCACCCTGCGCATGGTGGAACTGGCCCAGCAGGTCAACAGCCGGATGCCCCGGTACGTCGTCCAGCGCGCCGCCACGCTCCTGAACGAGCACGGCAAGTCCGCGCGCGGGGCCCGGGTGCTGCTGCTCGGCGTCACCTACAAGCCCGACCTCGCCGACCTCCAGGGCACGCCCGCGCGGGAGATCGCCGTCCGGCTGATGGAGTTCGGCGCGTCCGTGAGCTACCACGACCCGTACGTGCCCGCCTGGAACGTCCTGGACCGCCCGGTCCCGCGCGCCGACTCCCTCTACGAGGCCGCCGCCGACGCCGACCTCACGATCCTGCTCCAGCACCACCGCACGTACGACTTGCAGGGCCTGTCGGTGAAGGCCCAGCTGCTGCTCGACACCCGGGGCGCCACACCCACGGGGGCGGCGCACCGGTTGTGAACGGGGGCGCGCGGGGGTGCGGTGGCGTCCCATGGGCGCCCCCTTTCACGCAGTGCGCCCCCCGGGCAAGAGCGCCCGGGCATGCGAAAGGGCCGGCCGTCCACTCGGGACGACCGGCCCTCGGGGTCGCTGGGACCGCCCGGCGGTTACCGCCGGTGCTGGCTGTCCGCCACCGTCACCTCGACCCGCTGGAACTCCTTCAGCTCGCTGTAGCCGGTGGTGGCCATGGCGCGGCGCAGGGCACCGAAGAAGTTCATGGAGCCGTCCGGGGTGTGGGACGGACCGGTGAGGATCTCCTCGATCGTGCCGACCGTGCCGAGGCCCACCTTCTTGCCGCGGGGCAGCTCCTCGTTGACCGCCTCCATGCCCCAGTGGTGGCCCTTGCCGGGCGCGTCCGTGGCGCGGGCCAGCGGGGAGCCCATCATGACGGCGTCGGCGCCGCAGGCGATGGCCTTGGGCAGGTCACCGGACCAGCCGACACCGCCGTCCGCGATCACGTGCACGTACCGGCCGCCGGACTCGTCCATGTAGTCCCGGCGGGCCGCGGCCACGTCGGCGACGGCCGTCGCCATCGGGACCTGGATGCCGAGGACGTTGCGCGTGGTGTGCGCGGCGCCGCCGCCGAAGCCGACCAGCACGCCGGCCGCACCGGTGCGCATCAGGTGCAGCGCGGCGGTGTACGTGGCGCAGCCGCCGACGATCACCGGCACGTCCAGCTCGTAGATGAACTGCTTGAGGTTCAGCGGCTCGTGCGAGGACGACACGTGCTCCGCCGACACGGTGGTGCCCCGGATCACGAAGATGTCCACGCCCGCGTCCACCACGGCCTTGGAGAACTGGGCGGTGCGCTGCGGGGAGAGCGCGGCGGCGGTGACCACACCGGCGTCGCGCACCTCCTTGATGCGGGCGCCGATCAGCTCCTCCTTGATCGGCGCCGCGTAGACCTCCTGGAGGCGGCGGGTCGCCTGCTCGGCGGGCAGCTCGGCGATCTCGTCCAGCAGCGGCTGCGGGTCCTCGTACCGGGTCCACAGGCCCTCGAGGTTCAGCACGCCGAGGCCGCCCAGCTCACCGATGCGGATCGCGGTGGCCGGGGAGACCACGGAGTCCATGGGGGCGGCCAGGAACGGCAGCTCGAAGCGGTAGGCGTCGATCTGCCAGGCGATCGAGACCTCCTTCGGGTCCCGCGTACGGCGGCTGGGGACGACGGCGATGTCGTCGAAGGCGTACGCCCGGCGGCCGCGCTTGCCGCGCCCGATCTCGATCTCAGTCACGTCTTGGCCTTTCCCTGATGCGTTTCAGCGTCTTCCAGTATCGCCGACACCGGTGACAGCGCCCCCACCCATGCGGCGAGGGCGGCCCCGGATTCCCCCGGAACCGCCCTCGAAGAGCCTCACGCGCGTGCGCGCGTCACTTCTTGCCGCTGTAGTTCGGTGCCTCGACCGTCATCTGGATGTCGTGCGGGTGGCTCTCCTTCAGACCCGCCGAGGTGATCCGCACGAACCGGCCGCCCGCCTGGAGCTCGGGCACGGTCCTGCCGCCGACGTAGAACATCGACTGGCGCAGGCCGCCGACCAGCTGGTGGACGACCGAGGACAGCGGGCCGCGGTAGGGCACCTGGCCCTCGATACCCTCGGGGATCAGCTGCTCGTCGGAGGCGACGCCCTCCTGGAAGTAGCGGTCCTTGGAGAAGGAGCGGCGGTCGCCGCGGGACTGCATGGCGCCGAGGGAGCCCATGCCGCGGTACGACTTGAACTGCTTGCCGTTGATGAACAGCAGCTCGCCCGGGGACTCCTCGCAGCCCGCGAGCAGCGAGCCGAGCATCACCGTGTCGGCGCCCGCGACCAGGGCCTTGGCGATGTCGCCGGAGTACTGCAGACCGCCGTCGCCGATCACCGGGACACCGGCGTCCTTGGCGGCGAGCGCGGCCTCGTAGATCGCGGTGACCTGCGGCACGCCGACGCCGGCGACGACACGGGTGGTGCAGATGGAGCCGGGGCCGACGCCGACCTTGATGCCGTCGGCGCCCGCGTCGACCAGGGCCTGGGCGCCGTCGCGGGTGGCGACGTTGCCGCCGATGACGTCGACGCCGGAGGAGTTCGACTTGATCTTGGCGATCATGTCGCCGACCAGCCGGGAGTGGCCGTGCGCGGTGTCCACGACGATGAAGTCGACACCGGCCTCGATCAGGGCCTGGGCGCGCTCGAAGGCGTCACCGGCCACGCCGACCGCGGCGCCGACCAGCAGGCGGCCCTCGGCGTCCTTGGCGGCGTTCGGGTACTGCTCCGCCTTGACGAAGTCCTTGACGGTGATCAGGCCCTTGAGGATGCCCTCGTCGTCGACCAGCGGCAGCTTCTCGATCTTGTGCTTGCGCAGCAGCTCCATGGCCTCCGGGCCGGAGATGCCGACCTTGCCGGTGACCAGCGGCATCGGGGTCATGACCTCGTGCACGCGGCGGCCGCGGTCGCTCTCGAAGGCCATGTCACGGTTGGTGACGATGCCGAGGAGCCGCTTGTCGCCGTCGGTCACCGGGACACCGCTGATGCGGAACTTGGCGCACAGCGCGTCGGCCTCGGCGAGCGTGGCCTCCGGGTGGATGGTGATCGGGTCGGTCACCATGCCGGACTCGGAGCGCTTCACCAGGTCGACCTGGTTGGCCTGGTCCTCGATGGAGAGGTTGCGGTGCAGGACGCCGACACCGCCCTGGCGGGCCATCGCGATCGCCATGCGGGACTCGGTCACCTTGTCCATGGCGGCGGACAGCAGCGGGATGTTGACCCGCACATTGCGGGAGACGTACGAGGTGGTGTCGATCTCGTCGGGCGCCATGTCCGACGGGCCCGGCAGCAACAGCACGTCGTCGTAGGTCAGCCCGAGTGTCGCGAATTTACCGGGCACTCCGTCGACGTTGGCAGTCATGACACCTTCCCCAAATGGCCTTGATCGGTGCGGATGTCCATGCTAACGGGAAGCATCGCTAGCAAATTCCACGGTAACGGCTCGCTTCAGGCTTCGTACCTTCGTACGAAACCGTAAGTGCGCGTGTGCGGGGACGGGGCTACGGCGGCTCCGTCCAGGGGGATTACTGCTCGGCGAGCGCCCTGAGACGGCTCAGCGCCCGGTGCTGGGCCACGCGGACCGCGCCGGGTGACATTCCCAACATCTGCCCGGTCTCCTCCGCGGTCAAGCCCACGGCGATGCGCAGCAGAAGCAGTTCCCGCTGGTTCTCCGGGAGGTTGGCCAGCAGTTTCTTGGCCCACTCGGCGTCGCTGCTGAGCAGGGCGCGCTCCTCCGGGCCGAGGGAGTCGTCGGGCCGCTCGGGCATCTCGTCGGACGGCACCGCCGTCGACCCCGGGTGGCGCATCGCGGCGCGCTGGAGGTCGGCGACCTTGTGGGAGGCGATGGCGAAGACGAACGCCTCGAAGGGCCGGCCGGTGTCGCGGTAGCGCGGCAGCGCGAGCAGGACGGCGACACAGACCTCCTGGGCGAGGTCCTCCACGAAGTGGCGGGCGTCGCCGGGGAGCCGGGACAGCCGCGTACGGCAGTAGCGCAGCGCCAGCGGGTGAACCCGGGCGAGCAGGTCGTGCGTGGCCTGCTCGTCCCCGTCGACGGCACGATGCACGAGCGCACCGATCGCCCCAGGGGCCGTGCCCGCCTCGTCGTCGCGCATCGGTCCATGGTGCCCTGTGGCCGCGCGGTCCGTCGCATCGTGCTCGTGGTTGTGCACCGAAGCGTTATGAGCAGGTGCGCCGGCACTCATCCCCTGCGCCCTCCCCTTCCGCTCGACCGACTCGTCCCCGAGAGACTCCACATCTCAAGGATGCGGCATCCGCGCCGAAACGAGCATCGCGCGTGCGGCGGGCCGCCTTGCGCGCGCCCTACCGGGGCCCGGCAGAGCGTACGCCGCTCGGCCGCACACCCCGCGCCGGGGGCGCCCACCTGCGCCGGAGCACCGGACACCGCACGCCGGAACGCGCA
>NZ_JACBWZ010000468.1 GCF_013870595.1 Streptomyces sp. WELS2
TCCAGCCGCTCGCCGAACGGGGCATCGAGCTGCTCGCCGGTGTCGTCCAGGACCGAACCCCTGGACCAGGTACGCCAGTCGGCGCCTCTGGAGCTGCGCCGCACCCGGCTGCGCGCCGTCACCGCCGCCGATTACGCGGCGCTCGCCTCCACCGTGCCCGGCGTCCAGCGCGCCGCCGCAGACCTCCGCTGGACCGGCAGCACACAGGAGGCCCACATCGCCGTCGACGCGTACGGCGGCACCCCGTCGCCGCGCCTGCTCGACACGGTGACCCAGGCCCTGGAGACGTACCGGCGCATCGGCCACGACCTGGTGGTCGGCCCCGCCCGGCTGGTGCCGGTGGACATCGCACTGAGGGTGTGCGCCCTGCCCGGTCACCAGCACGGACAGATCCTGGCCGACCTGTACCGCGTCCTCGGCCGAGGACGGCTGCCCGGCGGCCGGCTCGCCTTCTTCCACCCCGACGCCCTGACCTTCGGCGAACCGGTCCGGCTCAGCCGCCTGATCGCCGTCGCCGCGGCCGTCCCCGGCGTGGAGAGCGTCGAAGTGACCCGGCTGCGGCGGCTGTTCGGACCGGACCGGGGCGAACGGGAGGACGGCTTGCTGCGGCTCGGCCCGCTGGAGCTCGCCACCTGCGACAACGACCCCGACCGGCCCGAACAGGGCCGCCTGGAGATCACTCCGGGAGGAGCCCGATGAACCGGCCCTGCTCCTGCGGCGGCGCGTGCGGCGGCCACGACGAGCGCCTCGCCCCCGCCCCCCTCCACAACCCGCCCGGCCGCACCGCCCTCGACTACCGCGTCGGCGAGTACGGCGGCTTTCTCGCCGCCCTCCTCGACCGGCTCGCCTCACCCGCGTACCCGGCCCTCGGCGGGCTCACCGTGCGCACCCCCGACGACCCGGCCGTGGGACTGCTCGACGCCGCCGCCGTCCTCGGCGACCTGCTCACCTTCCACTCCGAGCGGATCGCCGACGAGGCATACCTGCGCACCGCCCGCGAACACCGCTCCCTGGTCCTGCTGGGCCGGCTCGTCGGGCACCGGCCCCGCCCCGGAGTGGCCGCCGCCACCCATCTGGCGTACACCCTCGAACGCGACCCGCGCGCCGAGACCCTGCCGGTGCCGATCCCGCGCGGGGCCCGCAGCCACAGCGTGCCGGCCTCCGCCGACGAGCAGGCGCTGACCTTCGAGACCTCCCGGGACCTCACCGCCCGCTGGGACTGGAACGAACTGACGGTACGGCGCCGCCGGCCCTCCCTCGTCACCCCCGACGACCTGGCCCGCCGCTCCGAACTGTTCGTGGAGGGCACGGGCCACTCCCTGCGAACGGGCGACAAACTCCTCTTCGTCTTCGGCGAACAGGCCGGCGGAGTGCGGAAGTTGATCCCGATTGCCGGCGTCCGCGCCGACCCCGGGGAAGACATCACCGCGCTCACCCTGCCCCAGTCGGCCCCGCCCACGCTCAAGGAACTGGTGGCCGAGGTACGACGCTGGACCGCCGAGCCGGCCGCCCCCGGTGATCCCGGGGACGAGCCGCCGACGCCCGAGGTCCCCAACCCGCGTCCGGTCAGCCGCCTGATCGAGGACTTCGACGACCAGGTCCTCGCCGCCCTGCGCACCGACCTGGACACCATCGACAGCCCGGAGCGGCTCGCCACCCGCCTCGGCGAGCCGGTGGCCCGTCTGCGCGAGGCCGAGGTCCTGGCGGAGCCGTACGAGGACGTCGCGGCGTGGTTCGGACAACTGGAGGCGGTCCTCGCGGAACTGGCCGGGCGGGCGCTGGCGTCGGCACCCGCCCGGCCCGCCACCCAGGACGACGACACCCCCCGGGCACGGACGAGCCTTCTCGCCACCGCACAGCGGCAGACCCCGCCCGATCCCCGTGAAGCCGCCCTCCATGCCCTGAACACGATCCTCCCCGCCCTGCGCACCGCCGTCCCCGCGCCCCGGCAGGGGGCCCGCACCCGCCGCCCCGGCACCGACACCGCCCGTCTGCTGACCGCCCTCCACCCTGGCCTGGTCGGCCTCTACCCGGCCTGGCGCACCGCCACCACCCCGGCCACCGGCCCACTGCTGCGCGCCCTCCTCGCGATGCGCGTCACCGCCGCCCCCTTCGGCGCCAACGCCCCGCTCAAACCGGTCCAGGACGCCCGCGGCCGCGTCATCCGCACCGCCGACTGGCCGCTGACCGGAGGCACGCTGGCGAGCATGCGCGTGGTGTACGACCCCGCGGGCAGGACACCGGTCCGCGCCGAGTTCCAGTACGTCGAGGGCAGCGGCTCCGACCAGCGCGCCGAGAACCTGCCCGTGAGCCAGCCGGTGACCTTCACCCTGGGACCCGGCCAGGTCGACCTGTCCACCCGGGCCGCCCGCGACCACGAGCCGGTCCGGCAGGACCACCACCCGGCCGCCGACGGCGAACCCGGCGTCACCGCCCGCCTCCACGCCGGCCTGCCCGAGGGCAGCCTGTCCGTCTCCCGCCCCGAGGACGACGGCACCGTACACATCGCCCTGACCGACGGCGCCACCGAGCGGTTCTCCCTGGAGCCCGGCGGCAGCAGGCGGTTCACCCACGGCGAGTACCAGGTGAGCGTCACCTACACGGTCGGCAGCACCGCACCGAACGTCGAGATCGTCATCGCGAGCAAGCCCGCGCCCCTCAACCGCCGCATCCTGCGACTGGACGGCGTCCACGACGCCGTCACCGTCGGCAGCTGGGTGGCGGTCGAGCGCCCGGCCAAGGGCACGGGCGTCCCCGGCGACGCCGCACTCGCCTTGGTCACCACCCAGGTGGCGGCCGTCCGGACGGCCGCGTACTCCGACTACGGCATCACCGGCCGCGGCACCGAACTCACCCTGGCCGACCCCTGGCTGGACGAGTCCGACGTCCTGCTCTCCCACATCCGCGACACCACCGTGCACGCGGCGGGCGAGCCGCTGCGCCCGGCCGACGAACCGCTCGGCGAGGACGTACACGGCAACGAGATCGAACTCGCCGAGCTCCACGACGGGTTGCGGCCCGGCCGCACCCTCGTCGTGAGCGGCGAACGCACCGACGTACCCGGCGCGAGCGGGGTCACCGCGAGCGAGGTGGTCACCATCGCCGCCGCCGACCCGGCCATCGACCCCCACCTCCCCGGCGACCACGTCCACACCCGCCTCACCCTCACCACGAACCTGGTCCACCGCTACCACCGGGCGAGCGTGCGGATCCTCGGCAACGTCGTCGAGGCCACCCACGGCGAAAGCCGCGAGGAAGCCATCGGCAGCGGCGACTCCGACCGCGCCAACCAGACCTTCGCCCTCTGGCAGTCCCCGCTGACCTGGCTCGCCGCCGACAACCCGCTCGGCGCCACCCCGGTACTCGAGATCCGCGTGGACGGCCTGCTCTGGCACGAGGCCGACAGCCTCGCCGGGCGCGGCCCCACCGAACGCGTCTACATCACCGGCACCGCCGCCGACGGCCGCACCACCGTCACCTTCGGCGACGGCGTCCACGGCGCCCGGCTGCCGAGCGGACACGAGAACGTGCGCGCCCGCTACCGCTTCGGCACCGGCAAGGCCGCCGACGTCCCCGCCGAACGGATCACCCAGCCGCTCACCCGCCCCCTCGGCGTCACCGCGGTCACCAACCCCCTGCCGGCGACCGGCGGTTCGGACGCGGACGGGCCGGGCCCGACCCGACGTACGATCCCGCTCGCCGTCTCCGCCCTGGACCGGCTGGTCTCCCCGGCCGACTACGAGGACTTCGCCCGCTCCCGGGCCGGCATCGGCCGGGCCGCCGCCCGGGAACTGTTCGACGGACGCCGGCGGGTGCTCCACGTGACGGTCGCCGGCACCGACGACGTCCCGCTCGCCGACGACGACCTCCGGCCGCTGCGCCGCGCCCTGACCGAGTACGGCGACCCCGGCCTGCCGGTCCGCGTGGACGCGCGCGAACTCGTCCTGCTGCTGATCGCCGCCAAGGTGAAACTCGCCCCCGACCATGCCTGGGAGACCGTCGAACCCCGGCTGCGTCAGGCCCTGCTGCGCCGCCTCGACTACGAGGGACGGGAACTCGGCAGGCCCGCCCGCCTCTCCGAGGTGCTGGCCACCGCCCACACCGTGCCCGGCGTCGACCACGTGGACGTGGACGTCTTCACGGGCGTTCCCGCCTCCGCGACCCCGGACCGGCTCACCGCCCTGCTCACCGGCCCCGGCATCCCGCAGCCCACGGTCCCCGCACACCCGGCGGCCTACGACGAGCAGACCTACACGGTCCGCGACGCCGACGGCGAGACCCTGACGTCGGTCTGCGCCCGCCACGGCATCCCGCTCGGCCGGCTGCTGCGCCTCAACCCGGACATCACCGACACCCGGCGCCTGGCCAAGGGCCGGACGGTGGTCGTCTTCCGCGGCATCCGCCCGGCCCGGCTCGCCATGCTGTCGGCGCGGGCCGCGGACACCCTGATCCTGACGGAGGTCAAGTGATGTCCCCCGACGCCCGACCGCCGACGCCGGCCGACCGGAACCCCGATGAACTCGCCGGACTGCTGCCCCGCCGGCACCGGCTGCGCGACGCGGAGGAGGGCGAACCGCTGCGGGCCCTGCTCGCGGTCATCGGAGAACAACTGGACCGGGTCCGCGACGGCGTGCGCCAGGGCTACGACGACCTGTTCGTGGAGACCGCCGCGCCCTGGGTGCTGCCCTACCTCGGCGACCTCGTCGGCTACCGCACCCTGCCCGGCTACGAGCGCGTCCTCACCACCGGGCTGCACGGCGGTGGCCGGGAAGCGCTCGCCGAGGCCGTCGCCCCCCGCCGGGACGTCGCCGCCACGGTCGCCCAACGGCGCCGCAAGGGCACCCTGCACCTGCTGGAGGAACTCTCCGACCGGGTCGCCGGCTGGCCCGCCCGCGCCG
>NZ_JACBWZ010000469.1 GCF_013870595.1 Streptomyces sp. WELS2
ACCGCGCCCTGCTGGAGCTGGTGCGCACCCACGTGGCCGCCGTGCTCGGGCACCCCTCCCCCGAGTCGGTGGACCCGGGGCGCGCCTTCCAGGAGATGGGTTTCGACTCGCTCGCCGCCGTGGAACTGCGCAACCTCCTCGCGGGCGCCACCGGGCTGACCCTGCCCGCCACGCTCGTCTTCGACCAGCCCACGCCCACCACCCTCGCCGCCCACCTCAAGACCGCGCTGGTGCCCGGCCCCGCCGACCGGACCCGGTCCGCGCTGGCCGAACTGGACCGCCTGGAAGCCGCGCTGCGCGCCCTGCCCGACGAGGACGGCGGCCACGCCCGTGTCACCGCCCGCCTCGAAGCGCTGCTGCGCGACTGGCAGGACACCCGGGGCCGGCCTGCCGGGCCCGGGGCGCCGGCCGACGTCGGCGACGCCAGCGACGAGGAACTCTTCGCCAGGATCGACAACGAACTGGGAGCCCTGTGATGGAAGACTCGGCCACGGCCGGCAAGCTCCGCGACTACCTCAAGCGGGCCACGACCGAGCTCGAGCGCAGCCGCCGCCGCGTGCGGGAGCTGGAGGACCGCGAGCGCGAGCCGATCGCCGTCATCGGCATGGGCTGCCGCTACCCGGGCGGTGTGCGCACCCCCGAGGACCTGTGGCGGATCGTCGACGAGGGCATCGACGTCGTCACCGGCTTCCCCACCGACCGGGGCTGGGACACGGAGGCGATCTACGACCCCGAGCCCGGCGCCCCCGGCAAGACCTACGTCCGCCACGGCGGCTTCCTGCACGACGCCGCCGAGTGCGACCCCGCCTTCTTCGGCATCAGCCCCAAGGACGCGCCCGGCACCGACCCGCAGCAGCGGCTGCTGCTGGAGGTCACCTGGGAGGCCTTCGAACGGGCCGGCATCGACCCCACCACCGTCAAGGGCACCCCGACCGGCGTCTTCGTCGGCCTGATGCACCACGACTACCTCGGCGGCACCATCTCCGGCAGCATCGTCTCCGGCCGCATCGCCTACACCCTCGGCCTGGAGGGCCCCGCGGTCACCATGGACACCGCCTGCTCCTCCTCCCTGGTGGCACTGCACCAGGCCGTCCAGTCGCTGCGCCGGGGCGAGTGCTCCCTGGCGCTGGCGGGCGGCGCCGCCGTCATGGCCAGCCCCGAGATGTTCATCGAGTTCAGCGAGCGCCGCGCGCTGTCCCCCGACGGCCGCTGCCACTCCTTCTCCGACGACGCCGCCGGCGCCGCCTGGGCCGAGGGCGCCGGCATGCTGCTGGTGGAGCGGCTGTCCGACGCGCTGCGCAACGGCCACGAGGTGCTCGCCGTGGTCCGTGGCTCGGCCGTCAACCAGGACGGCGCCTCCAACGGCCTGACCGCGCCCAGCGGCCCGGCCCAGGTCCGCGTCATCCGGCAGGCCCTCGCCGACGCCCGGCTCGCCCCGCACCACATCGACGCGGTCGAGGCGCACGGCACCGGCACCACCCTCGGCGACCCCATCGAGGCCCAGGCCGTCATCGCCGCCTACGGGCAGGACCGGCCGGAGAACCGGCCGGTGTGGCTCGGCTCCCTGAAGTCCAACATGGGGCACCCGCAGGCCGCGGCCGGGGTCGGCGCCGTCATCAAGATGGTCATGGCGATGCGCCACGGCACCCTGCCCCGCACCCTGCACGTCGAGAAGCCCTCCACCGCCGTCGACTGGAGCGCCGGCGACGTCCGGCTGCTCACCGAGGGCCGCCCCTGGGACACCCCCGACGGCCGTCCGCGCCGGGCCGGCGTGTCCTCCTTCGGCATCTCCGGCACCAACGCCCACACCATCCTGGAGGAGGCACCCCCCGCCGCCACCGACGAGGCCGCCCCCGAGCGGGCCGCGCTGCCCGTCATCCCCTGGGTGCTGTCCGGCAAGGTACGCCGTGCCGTCGCGGAGCAGCGCGGTGCGGATGGCGATCGCGGTGTCGGAGTCGCCGGCGAAGTCCAGATAGCCGACGCAGCCGCCGTACAGACCGCGCCGGGACGGCTCCAGTTCGTCGATGATCTGCATCGCGCGGGGCTTGGGGGCACCGGAGAGGGTGCCGGCCGGGAAGCACGCGGTGAGCACGTCGAAGGCGGTGCGGCCGGGGGCCACCTTGCCGGTGACGGTGGAGACGATGTGCATCACGTGCGAGTAGCGCTCGACGGACATGAAGTCGACCACCTCGACCGAGCCGGGCTCGCAGACCCGGCCGAGGTCGTTGCGGCCGAGGTCGACCAGCATCAGGTGCTCGGCGCGCTCCTTGGGGTCGGCGAGGAGTTCCTCGGCGAGCGCCTGGTCCTCCTGCGGGGTGGCCCCGCGGTGCCGGGTGCCGGCGATGGGGTGGACCATCGCGCGCCCGTCCTCGACCTTGACCAGCGCCTCCGGGGAGGAGCCGACGACGTCGAAGCCGTCGAAGCGGAAGAGGTACATGTACGGCGAGGGGTTGGTGGCCCGCAGCACCCGGTAGACGTCCAGGGCACTGGCCGTGCAGGGGGTCTCGAAGCGCTGGGAGGGCACGACCTGGAAGGCCTCGCCCGCCCGGATGCGCTCCTTGACGTCCTCCACGGCCCGCCGGAAGTCGGCGCCGCCCCAGCGGGCGGTGTACTCGGGCAGTTCGGAGGGCGGCAGGTGGGCCGGGGGCTGGGAGACCGGGCGGGAGAGGTCGGCCTCCATGGCGTCCAGGCGGGCCACGGCGTCGGCGTACGCCTCGTCGACGCCGGTGTCCAGGTCGTTGTGGTTGATCGCGTTGGCGATCAGCAGGACCGAGCCCTCCCAGTGGTCCATCACCGCGAGGTCGCTGGTCAGCAGCATGGTCAGCTCGGGCAGCCCGAGCTCGTCGTGCTCGCCGGGGCCGATCTTCTCCAGGCGGCGGACGATGTCGTAGCCCAGGTAGCCGACCATGCCGCCGGTGAAGGGGGGCAGGCCCTCGGTGTGCGGGGTGTGCAGGGTCTGGAGGCTGGCGCGCAGCACCGCGAGGGGGTCGCCGTCCGTGGGGACGCCGACGGGCGGGGTGCCGATCCAGTGGGCCTGCCCGTCCCGCGCGGTGAGCGTGGCGGCGCTGCGGACCCCGACGAAGGAGTACCGGGACCAGGAACGGCCGTTCTCCGCGGACTCCAGCAGGAAGGTGCCGGGGCGTTCGGCGGCGAGCTTGCGGTAGAGCGCGACCGGTGTGTCACCGTCGGCCAGGAGCTTGCGGGTGACCGGGATGACGCGCCGGTCGACGGCCAGCTTGCGGAAGGTCTCTAGATCCATGGCGGCCGACCTTACTGAGCGGACGCCGGAGCGGCGGCGTCCGCGTCCCTCAACAGCACGTCCTCGTCGAAGCAGGTGCGCGCGCCGGTGTGGCAGGCGGCTCCCACCTGGTCGACCCGGACCAGCAGGGTGTCGCCGTCGCAGTCCAGCGCGACCGACTTCACCCGCTGGACGTGGCCGGAGGTGTCGCCCTTGACCCAGTACTCCCGGCGGCTGCGCGACCAGTAGGTGCAGCGGCCGGTGGTCAGCGTGCGATGCAGTGCCTCGTCGTCCATCCAGCCGAGCATGAGCACCTCGCCGGTGTCGTACTGCTGGGCGATGGCGGGGACGAGCCCGTCGGCGCTGCGCTTGAGCCGCGCGGCGATCTCCGGGTCGAGGCTGCTGGGCCGGGGGGTGCCGGTCGTACTGGTCATGGGTGCCATTGTGCCGCGCGGCACCGACAGCGGGCCTCGCGCGTCCGGAGAGCGGTCACCGCGGCCCCGGGCGGCCCGCGCGGGAGGCGACGGGTGGGCGCGGCGATCACCTGGTCGTAGGCTGGCTTCATGTCGACCTTCGCCAAGCGTGAACGGCTGCTGCTCGCCGACTTGTTGGAAACCGTCGGTCCGGATGCCGAGACCCTCTGCGCGGGCTGGCGGACCCGGGACCTGGCCGCGCATGTCGTCGTGCGCGAACGCCGCCCGGACGCGGCGGGCGGCACGCTGCTCAAGCAGCTCGCGCCGCGCCTGGAGAAGGTGATGGCCGAGTACACCGCGAAGCCGTACGGGGAGCTGATCCGGCTGATCCGCACCGGCCCGCCCCGGCTGTCGCCGTTCCAGCTCAAGCAGGTGGACGAGGCGGCCAACATCATCGAGTTCTACGTCCACACGGAGGACGTGCGCCGCGCCCAGCCGGAGTGGACCCGGCGCGAGCTGGACCCGGTGTTCCAGGACGCGCTGTGGTCCCGGCTGGAGCGTGCCGCCCGGCTGCTGGGGAAGGGCGCGCCGACGGGTCTGGTGCTGCGCCGCCCGGACGGGCAGACGGTGGTGGCGCACCGGGGTGTGCCGGTGGTCACGGTGACCGGCGAGCCCGCGGAGCTGCTGATGTTCGCGTACGGCCGGCAGGGCGTGGCCAGGGTGGAGCTGGACGGGGACGCGGACGCGATCGACAGGCTGCACGAGTCGAGGCAGCTGGGGATCTGACCGGGGGCGCCGGCCGGTGAGCCGTGGGCCTCTGACGGGAGCCGCTGGCCGGGAAGTTCCGGGGCGACTGACGATGGCCCGTCAGGTGCCGGGCGTCCCGGGAGGCCGGCAGCGGGGCCGTCCGTGGGCCGGATCGGGCACCGGTCGGTGAGGCCGTCCGCCGGGTCGGCTCAGGCACCGGTCGGCGAGGCCCTCGGCCGGAGCGTCCCGGGCATCCGGCAGCCGGGCCGTCAGCCGGGGAGTTCCGCGCGGCGCAGGGCCGGTACGGCGAGGAAGACCAGGCCGCCGAGTCCGCAGACCGCGGCGCTGACGGCGTAGACCGGGCCGAGCCCGAAGGCGCCGGCCGCGGCGGCGGCGAAGGGCATGCTCAGCGGGGTGAGGCCGAGGCTGACGAGGCTGGAGACGGCGGTGACGCGGCCCAGGTAGGCGGGGTCGGCCTGGGTCTGGAGCAGGGCGCCG
>NZ_JACBWZ010000047.1 GCF_013870595.1 Streptomyces sp. WELS2
GCTGCCCAGCTCCAGCAGCGACAGACCCGGCCGCGCCCGGTTGTCGAAGTAACCGGCCCGCATGCCGCTGCCGTGCAGGGCGATCACCACGGCCCTGGGCGCCTGCCCCGCCCCGGGTTCGGCGAGCAGCCCCGACAGCCGTACTCCGTCGCCGCCGTCGAGCGTCAGCTCCTGCGGGCCGGACGGGTCCGGTGGGGCGAGCGCGGGGGAGTCCGGACGGGTGAGCCCTGGCGGCGATACGGCCTGCACCGGGGGTACCTCCTGTCGTGGGCGGCGGGGTGAGGAGCGGCGGCGCGGTGACGAATGGTGCGGACATGCCTTTCTACCAAGCCGCCCGCGCGATCGCCGTGGCATCCGGCGCCGGTGCGGCGCGGCGGACCGGCCCGGCGGCTCAGCGGGCGTCGCCCTCCGCCGGGTGCCGGACGGCCTTCCACCAGCCGGGGTGGTCGCGGTACCAGGCGACGACGTCGGCGAGTCCTTGCTCGAACGGGATCCGCGGGGCGTAGCCCAGCTCCGCGCGGATCTTGCCGTCGTCCAGGGCGTAGCGCAGGTCGTGCCCCTTGCGGTCGGGCACGTGCCGCACCCGCGACCAGTCGGCGCCGCACAGCGCGAGCAGCCGTTCGGTGATCTCGCGGTTGGTGCGTTCCTCGCCGCCGCCGATGTTGTAGACCTCGCCCGGCCGGCCCCGGTCGAGCACCAGCGCGACGGCCCGGCAGTGGTCGTCGACGTGCAGCCACTCGCGCACGTTGCGCCCGTCGCCGTAGAGCGGCACCGGCCGGCCCTCCAGCAGGTTGGTCACGAACAGCGGGATCAGCTTCTCGGGGTGCTGGTAGGGGCCGTAGTTGTTCGAGCAGCGGGTGATCGACACGTTCAGGCCGTGTGTGCGGTGACAGGCGCGGACGAGCAGGTCCGAGGACGCCTTGGAGGCCGCGTAGGGCGAGTTGGGCAGCAGCGGGTGGTCCTCCGTCCAGGAGCCCTCGGCTATGGAGCCGTAGACCTCGTCGGTGGAGACGTGGACGAACCGCTCGGTGCCGGCCGCGAGGCAGGCGTCCAGCAGGGTCTGGGTGCCGGCCACGTTGGTGCGGACGAACTCCGACGCCGACCGGACCGACCGGTCCACGTGCGACTCGGCGGCGAAGTGCACCACCGCGTCGTGCCCGGGCAGGATCCGCTCCAGCAGCTCCGGGTCGCAGATGTCACCGCGCACGAACTCCAGCCGGGGGTGCGCCGCGGGCAGGTTGTCCCGGTGGCCGGCGTAGGTGAGCTTGTCGAGGACGGTCACCCGGGACGCCTCGTGGCCCAGGTAGCCGCCGTCGAGCAGCGTGCGCACGAAGTGGGAGCCGACGAACCCGGCTCCGCCGGTGACCAGCAGCCTCATGCCGTCGCCTCCCGTGCGGTGCGGGCGGGGGTGCGTGGTGTCATCGGTGCTCCTGTGAACGGTCGGGTCCTCGGAGGCAGTATGAGCGGGAACCGGAGCCTCCCGCCGCCCGGCCCCCGCCCGGCCCGTACCGCCCGCACCCACGCGACACCGGCCCGCCGGAAGAGCCGCAGGGCTGCTCCGGCGGGCCGGCTGCCGTACCCGGGATGTGCTCAGGCCAGCAGTTCCACCTCCGCCAGGGTGGACTCGCCGTCCAGGACCAGGCGGTAGCGGGTGTACGTGCCCGGCGCGGCGATGGTGAAGGGGCGGGTCTGGCGGTCCCAGGCGAACGTCTCACCGGTGCGGCGGTCCAGGGTGTGCCAGGTCGTGCCGTCGGCGGAGCCCTGGAGGGTCCAGCCGGACGGTGCGGTGGTGTGGTCGGCGCCCGAGGTCAGCGTGTACCGCACGGGCCGTACGGCGCCCCGGGCCGGCAGGTCGGCGGAGGTGAGCGTCGCGCTCGTCGCCGACGTGTCGTCGAACAGCGGCCCCGGGCCCGCCAGGACGTCCGCGGGCGGCTCGGGCACCTTGTCGCCGCGGGTGATCGAGACCGGTGCCGCGTTCTCGCCCGTGCCCCAGGCCGACGGCCGCGGGCCCATGGCGAAGTCCAGCACCCCGCCCTCGGCCAGCAGCGAGTGGGGGAGCGAGGTCGACGTCCAGGGGCGGCCATTGACCCTCAGGCCCTGCACGTAGACGTTCTCCGCGCTGTTGCGCGGTGCCCGCACCACCAGGTCCCGCCCGTTCTCCAGGTGCACGGTCGCCTTCTCGAACAGCGGGGAGCCGACGGCGTACTCGCCGCCGCCCATCACCAGCGGGTAGAAGCCGAGCGCGGAGAACAGGTACCAGCCGGACTGCTCGCCGTTGTCCTCGTCGCCGTGGTAGCCCTGCCCGATCTCGCTGCCGGTGTACAGCCGGGACAGCGCCTCGCGCACGTACGCCTGGGTCTTCCACGGCTGGCCGGCCGCGTCGTACATGTACAGGACGTGGTGGGCGACCTGGTTGGAGTGGCCGTACATGCCCATCCGGACGTCCCGGGCCTCGGTCATCTCGTGGATGACGCCGCCGTAGGAGCCCACGTAGTCCGGGGAGGCGGTCTCCGGGGTGGCGAAGTAGGCGTCGAGCTTGTCGGCGAGGCCCTGCCGGCCGCCGTAGAGGTTGGCCAGGCCCCGGCTGTCCTGCGGGACGGTGAAGGCGTAGCCCCAGCCGTTGGTCTCGGTGTAGTCGTAGCCCCACACCCGGGGGTCGTACTTCGCGGAGTCCACCCGCCAGCCGCCCTTGGCGTCCCGGCCCTGGAAGAAGCCCGCCTTGGTGTCGAACAGCTTCACGTAGTCACGGGCGCGGTCGAGGAAGTACCGCGACTCCTCCAGATAGCGCCGCTCGCCCGTCTTCTTGTACAGTGCCTCGCCCATCTTGCCGATGCCGTAGTCGTTGACGTAGCCCTCCATCGCCCAGGACAGGCCCTCGTGGGTGTCGGTCGTGGTGTAGCCGAGGAAGGGGGAGGTGGCCATGCCCTTGCGGCCCACGCCCGGCGCGGGCGGGACGACGGTGGCGTTCTTCACGGCCGCGTCGTACGCCGCCTTCGCGTCGAACGTCACGCCCTTGACGTAGGCGTCGGCGAAGGCCACATCCGAGGAGGTGCCGGTCATCAGGTCGGCGTAGCCAGGGGAGGACCAGCGGGAGGTCCAGCCGCCGTCCTTGTACTGCTGCACGAACCCGTCGACCAGTTCCCCGGCCTGAGTGGGCGTCAGCAACGAGTAGGCGGGCCAGGTGGTGCGGTAGGTGTCCCAGAAGCCGTTGTTGACGTACACCTTGCCGTCGACGACCTTCGCGCCGGTGTGCGTGGGGGTGTCCGGGCCCGGCATGGGGGAGAACGGGGACGCGTAGCGGTCCTTGCCGTCCACCTTCTCGAAGCCGGAGTTGGGGTACAGGTACAGCCGGTACAGACCGGAGTAGAGCGTGGTCAGCTGGTCCTCGCTCGCGCCCTCCACCTCGACCTTGCCGAGCAGCTCGTCCCAGGTGTGCCGGGCGCGCGCCTTCACGGTGCCGAAGGACGTGCCCTCGGGGATCTCCCGGCGCAGGTTCTCCCTCGCCTGGTCGACGCCGATCAGCGAGGTCGCCAGGCGCAGGGTGACCGTGCGGTCGGCGCCCGCGGCGAAGCGCAGATAGCCCTTCACCCCGCTCGCCGCGCCGTCCGTCACCGGCCTGTCGAACTCGCCGTACACGAACAGCCGGGTGGCGCCCGCGGACAGGCCCGACTTCACGTCCGAGTAGCCGGTGACCCTCCCGTGCTCCTTGTCCAGGGTCAGCCCGGCCTGCTCGGTGACGTTGTCGAACAGCACGCTCGCGTCGTCGCCGGGATAGGTGAAGCGCAGCACGGCCGCGTGGTCGGTCGGGGTCATCTCGGCCTTGAGACCGTTCTCGAACCGGACCCCGTAGTAGTAGGGCCGCGCGGTCTCGTTCTCGTGCCGGAAGGCCAGTTCGCGTGCCTCGCGTCCGGTGTCCGGGGTGCCGGCCGCGGCCGACGGCATCACCTGGAAGGTCTGCCGGTCGCCCATCCACGGGCTCGGCTCATGGCTCGCGCTGAACGCCTGGATCGTCGGCAGGTTGTCCGCGTTGTTCGCGCGCGCGTACTCGTACAGCCAGCTCAGCGACGACGCGTTGGTCACCGGCGTCCAGAAGTTGAAGCCGTGCGGCACGGCGGTCGCCGGGAAGGTGTTGCCGCGCGAGAAGCTGCCGCTGGAGTGGGTGCCGCGGGTGGTCAGCGCGTAGTCCGCGAGATGTGCCTTCGGTCTGGCGGGCGCCACCGGCTTCAGGGACACGTCGTCCACCCAGCCGCGGAACTTCGCCGGGCCGTCCGGGGAGTCGTAGGCCACCAGGATCCGGTCGACGGTCTTCCCGGCCGCCACCGACCCGATCCGCGCGGTCACGTCGTTCCACTGGTTGACGTACAGCGCCTTCGCCGCGCCCTGCCCGCGCGGGGAGAGCGGGAAGCCGTGCCGGTCCCGGGCGCCCAGGCCGCTGAGGTAGGTGCCGTCGGTGAAGGCCAGGTCCACGGATACATAGGTGGCGTCGTAGTCGCGGTCGCCGTCGGCCATCGACGGGAAGATCCGGTACGCCAGCTCGGTGTCGTGGCCGACCCGTACGTTCACGTCGAACACCTTGTTGGACGAGTAGGCGCGGCCGTCCGCCGTGTGCCGGCCGGCGTAGCGCAGGGCCCGCCTCCCGGTGAACCCGGCCCGCGCCTTGGCGGTCGGGGAGCCGCTGGGACCCTTGTCCACCAGGGTCAGCATGTCCTGCGGCACCGGCCCGCCGCCGCCTCCGGTGGAGAACTGCACATCGGCGAGCTGGAGGATGTCCGGCGCGCCGTTGTTGCGCGTCACCTCCAGCCGGAAGTGCTGGTAGACGGCCGGTTCGGCCAGGTCGTAGGACTTGGTCAGATACCGCTCGGAGAAGGTCTCGCCCGAGCGGGTGTCGAGCGTCGTCCAGTGCGTGCCGTCGGCGGAGCCCTCGAGGGTCCAGTCCCTCGGGTCGCGCTCGGCGTAGTCGTTGGCGGAGGTGAGCGCGTACGTCCGGAGCGTGACCGGCTTGTCCAGGTCGAACTCCGCCCAGCCGGACGGCTCGAAGGTCAGCCACTTGGTGCCGGGCTCGCCGTCGACCAGGTTCTCCTTGACCTCGCCGGCGCCCGCGTTCTCGCCGCCGGCCCGGACCTCGGTGACATGGTCGGTCGCATTGCCCGGGATGCCGGTGCTGTAGCCGCCGTCGACGCCCGCCGCCCGCTTGCTCCCGTCCGGGCCGGTGTCCACGGTGTTCAGCCAGTCCGGGGCCGGCTCGCCCGCCTCGAACGAGGACGCGAACTCCCGGTCGGGCGCCGCAGGGCCGGCCGGCAGGGCGACCGCCGCGCCCTGCGCGCCGACGGCCATGACGAAGGCGGCCGTGAGGACGGCCGCCGGACCCCATCTGTGCCGAGTTCTCCGCTGCATCTACGGATTTCCCCTCCTGCGCCCCTTCGGACAACGTTGTCAGCTACGGGCGCAGGAACCAGTAGGTGGTCAAGTGGTCCGTGATGTCAAGGGCGTTGGCCGTGGCATTCAGGGAGTAATGTCGCGAATTTTTCCTGCGCGGCACGTGTCGCGGGCGCATATTTCCGGCAGGTCTCAACTCGGAAAAGACCCATGGGGAACCCTGCACTCGATCTTGTCCGCGAGGGTTAAGTGGACTATACCTGTCGGCGTTTCCCGCACGACCCTGCACGACCCGACCTGCGGTGCCGGCAAGGATCCGGTTCACCGCCTGAGTCCTGGAGAAGGCGAGGACTTGAGCATGGGATCCACTGCGCACCACCGTGCCGAAGGTGTCGGCCGCCGTGATCTGATCAAGCGCTCGGCGGCGCTCGGTCTGGTCGCCACGCCGGGGATGGGCCTGCTGTCAGCCTGCGCGAGCAGCGGCGGCGACGGACAGAGCAAGGCCGAGCAGGGCAAGAAGACCGCCAAGAACCCGCTCGGTGTCAACGACACCGCCGGGATGGAATTCGTCCTCTTCGACGGCGGCTTCGGCAAGGAGTACGCCGAGGACGCGGTGAAGGTCTACGAACACGACTTCCCCAAGGCCAAGGTGAAGTTCGCGGCCACCCAGAAGATCCAGTCCACCCTCCAGCCCCGCTTCAACCAGGGCACCCCGCCGGACCTCATCGACAACTCCGGCGCCGAGCAGATGGACATGGGCGTCCTCGTCGGCAAGAACCAGCTCGCCGACCTCACCCCGCTGCTGGACGCGCCGTCGTACGACGACCCGAAGAAGAAGGTCCGCGACACCCTGCGCCCCGGCATCGTGGAGATGGGCCAGTTCGACGGCGACCCGGTGTGGATCCTGTACTACGCCTACACGGTCTACGGCGTCTGGTACTCGCAGAAGGCCCTGGACTCGCTGGACGCGGCGTACCCGGAGACCTGGGACGACATGCTCGCGCTGTGCGCCAAGGCCAGGAAGAAGGGCATCGCGGGCTGGACCTACGCGGGCAAGTACCCGTACTACATCCCCTTCTCGCTGTACCCGATGATCGCCAAGGTCGGCGGGCGCCAGGTGCTGGACGCCATCGACAACCTGGAGCCGAACGCCTGGAAGCACCCCGCGGTCAAGGCCTGCTTCGAGGCGTACTACGAGCTGTACAAGAAGGGCTACATCCTCCAGGGCACCCCGGGGCTGGACCACATCCAGTCGCAGACCGCGTGGGCCAAGGGCAAGGCGCTGTTCCTGCCGAACGGCTCCTGGGTGGAGAACGAGTCGGCCAACGTCATCCCGCCCGACTTCGGCCTCGCCGTCTCCGCGCCCTCCGGTCTCGACGCCTCCGACCGGATGCCGTTCGGCACCATCTGGGCCTCCGGCGGCGAACCCTTCGTCGTCCCGGCCAAGGCGAAGAACGCCGAGGGCGGCATGGAGCAGCTGCGCATCATGCTCTCCGAGGCGTCCTCGAAGAACTTCACCGCCAAGGTGAAGTCGCTGACCGCGTTCAACGGCGGCACCTCCGGCATCACCCTCACCCCGGGCCTGAAGTCGGGTGTGGCGGCGCTGGAGAAGGCCGGGAGCAACGTGGTGAACCCCCGGCTGCAGGACTGGTACGTGCAGTTGCAGAAGGAGAAGATCGGTGTGTCCGGCCTCGGCGAGATGATGGCCGGCCGGCTCACCCCCGCCGAGGCGATCAAGAAGATCCAGTCGTTCGCCGACGAGGCGGCCAAGGACTCCTCCATCAAGCACTACAAGCACCAGTAATCCGGCACCCTGACAGCACCGGAGTGGCGATGCGGCACGGCAAATACCGGTTCATCGTGGGGTTTCTGGCACTGCCCCTGGGACTGTACGCGCTCTTCGTGGTGTGGCCGTTCATCCAGTCCATCTACTACTCGTTCACGGACTGGACGGGCCTCAGCCCCGATTTCAAGATGGTCGGGTTCGACAACTACGCAAGGATGCTCGACGACGACATCTTCTGGAAGTCGTTGCGGCACAGTCTCCTGTTCGCTCTGGTGCTGCCGGTGGTGACGCTCGGGCTGGCGCTGTTCTTCGCCTTCATGATCAATGTGGGCGGCCGGCGGAGGAAGGGCGGCCCCGCCATTTCCGGGGTGCGGGGCTCGGCCTTCTACAAAATCGTCTATTTCTTTCCGCAGGTCCTCTCGATCGCGATCGTCTCGCTGCTGTTCGCCTTCGCGTACAACCCGGACAGCGGAGCGGTCAACTCACTGCTGCGCGGCATCGGCCTCGACGGCGTGCAGCCGCTGTGGCTGGGCGATCCCGACCTCGCCCTGTGGTGTGTGATGGCGGTGCTCGTGTGGTCCACGGTCGGCTTCTTCGTGGTCCTGTTCTCCGCGGGCATGGCCTCGATCCCGGCCGAGCTGTACGAGGCGGCGCTGCTGGACGGCGCGAACCGCGCCACCACCTTCTTCCGCGTCACCCTGCCGCTGCTGTGGGACACGGTGCAGTCCGGCTGGGTCTACATGGGCATCCTCGCCCTCGGCGCGGAGTCGTTCGCGGTCGTGCAGATCATGACGACCGGACCGGGCGGGCCGGACTACTCGACCACCGTGATGGTCCTGTACGTGTACCAGAAGGCGTTCCGGGACGGTCAGGCCGCGTACGCCACCACCATCGGCGTCGCCCTGCTGGTCGTCACGCTCGCGTTCGCGGCGATCGTGATGCGGCTGGGCCGTCGCGAGCGGCTGGAGTTCTGAACCGATGAAGACGACCGAGACCCCCGCCCCGCCGCCGGCCGAGTCCGGCGCCACCGTCCACAAGACGGACCAGCACCCGGCCGCGCGCCGGCCCTCCGGGCGGCAGCGCGAGGGGACCGTCCTCAACGTCTTCTCCCACGGCGTCCTCGTGATCTGGGCGATCATGGTGGTCATGCCGCTGGTGTGGGCGGTGATGACCTCCTTCAAGGACGACGGCTCCATCTTCGGCTCGCCCTGGTCCCTGCCGGACCGGCTGCACTTCGGCAACTGGGCCCGGGCCTGGACCGACGCCCACATGAGCGACTACTTCCTGAACACCGTCCTGGTGGTCGGCGGCTCGCTCGTCGGCACCCTGGCGCTGGGCTCGATGGCCGCCTATGTGCTGGCCCGGTTCGACTTCCCGGGCAACCGCTTCATCTACTACCTGTTCGTCGGCGGCATGAGCTTCCCGGTCATGCTCGCGCTGGTGCCGCTGTTCTACGTCGTGAACAACATGGGCCTGCTGAACACGATCCACGGCCTGATCCTGGTCTACATCGCCTACTCGCTGCCGTTCACGGTGTTCTTCCTCACGGCGTTCTTCCGCACCCTGCCCACATCGGTGGCGGAGGCGGCCTTCGTGGACGGCGCTTCGCACACGCGTACGTTCTTCCAGGTCATGCTGCCCATGGCCAAGCCCGGCCTGATCAGCGTGGGCATCTTCAACTTCCTCGGCCAGTGGAACCAGTACATGCTGCCCACGGTGCTGAACACCGACCCGGACAAGAAGGTGCTCACCCAGGGGCTCGTCCAGCTCGCGGTCAGCCAGGGCTACAAGGGCGACTGGTCCGGCCTGTTCGCGGGCCTGGTCATGGCGATGCTGCCGGTGCTCGCGGCGTACATCGTCTTCCAGCGGCAGGTGGTGCAGGGGCTGACCGCGGGGGCGCTGAAGTAACCCCGGCCGGCGGGCGGGGACACACCCCGTGATTGCGCGTGCGCACACCGTCCCGGTGTCTCGGGACGGTGTGCGCCGCCATGCCGGGGTACCCGGAAACGGTTCAACCTCTTGACGTGAGTCGCCCCGAACGGCTCAGCTTAGAGTTCACTAGTTGGACATACACGGGGCCTCGCCGAAGCGGCCCCGCGCTCAGGAGGTCGTCGTGGAGACTCCAGGGTCGCAGTCGTCACTGCACCGAGCCAACCTGGAGCGGGTGGTCCGGGCCGTACGGCTGGCCGGGTCCCTCACCCAGGCGGAGATCGCGCGGACGACCGGGCTGTCCGCCGCCACCGTCTCCAACATCGTGCGGGAGCTGAAGGACGGCGGAACCGTCGAGGTCACCCCCACGTCGGCGGGCGGGCGGCGGGCCCGCAGCGTCAGCCTGAGCGGGGACGCCGGCATCGTGATCGGGGTCGACTTCGGGCACACCCACCTGCGCGTGGCGGTCGGCAACCTCGCCCACCAGGTGCTCGCCGAGGAGGCCGAGCCGCTGGACGTCGACGCCTCCGCCGACCAGGGCTTCGACCGGGCCGAACAGCTGGTCAACCGCCTCGTCGCGGCGACCGGCGTGGACCGGACCAAGGTGGCCGGCGTCGGCCTCGGCGTGCCCGGCCCGATCGACGTCGAGTCAGGCACCCTCGGCTCCACCGCGATCCTGCCCGGCTGGGGCGGCACCAAGCCCGCCGAGGAACTGCGCGAGCGGCTCGGCGTACCGGTGCACGTGGACAACGACGCCAACCTCGGCGCCCTCGGCGAGCTGGTCTGGGGCAGCGGCAAGGGCGTGCGCGACCTGGCCTACATCAAGGTGGCCAGCGGTGTCGGCGCCGGTCTGGTGATCGACGGCAAGATCTACCGGGGCCCGGGCGGCACGGCCGGCGAGATCGGGCACATCACCCTGGACGAGTCCGGCCCGGTCTGCCGCTGCGGCAACCGCGGCTGCCTGGAGACCTTCGCGGCGGCGCGCTACGTCCTCCCGCTGCTCCAGCCCAGCCACGGCCCCGACCTGACCATGGAGGGCATCGTCCGGCTGGCCAGGGACGGCGACCCGGGCTGCCGCCGGGTGATCGCCGACGTAGGCCGGCACATCGGCAGCGGAGTGGCCAACCTCTGCAATCTGCTGAACCCGAGCCGGGTGGTCCTCGGCGGCGACCTCGCCGAGGCCGGGGAGCTGGTGCTCGGACCCATCAGGGAGTCCGTCGGCCGCTACGCCATCCCCAGCGCCGCCCGTCAACTGTCCGTTCTCCCCGGGGCACTTGGCGGCCGGGCCGAGGTGCTGGGCGCGCTCGCCCTCGCCCTCAGCGAGATGGGTGATTCCACCCTTTTGGACGGCGCCCTGCAGGTCACGGCGCCTGCCTTCACTTAGAGAACGGATGGCACCGTTGCCATCTCGTTAAGGATTTACTTCTTGACGTCGCACGTGTGGCCGAGTTGACTTCCAGCCACCTCGGCCGCAACGACGCGGCCTCGTCAGGGAGGTTTCTCAAGTGAACGCACGTATGCGTCGTGCCGCCGTTGCCGTTGCCGCGGGTGCGATGGCCGTCTCGCTGGCCGCCTGTGGCAGCGCCAAGGAGTCGAAGGGCAACGACGACTCCTCGGCCGCGTCGGCCCCCAAGAAGGGCGACGACATCACGGTCGGCCTGCTCCTTCCGGAGAACAAGACCGCGCGGTACGAGAAGTTCGACCGGCCCATGATCGAGCAGAAGGTCAAGGAGCTGACGAACGGCAAGGGCAAGGTCGAGTACAACAACGCCCGCCAGGACGCCAACCTGCAGGCCCAGCAGGTCGACACCATGATCACCAACAAGGTGGACGTCCTGATCATCGACGCGGTGGACGCCAAGGCGATCCAGAACTCCGTCAAGAAGGCCGTGGACCAGGGCATCAAGGTCGTCGCCTACGACCGCCTCGCCGAGGGCCCGATCAGCGCCTACACGTCCTTCGACAACGTCGAGGTCGGCAAGACCCAGGGCGAGGCCCTGCTGAAGGCGCTGGGCGACAAGGCCACCAAGTCCTCCAAGGTCGTCATGATCAACGGCTCGGTGACCGACCCCAACGCCAAGCAGTTCAAGGACGGCGCGCACTCCGTCCTGGACGGCAAGGTCACCATCGCCAAGGAGTACGACACCAAGGAGTGGGCGCCGGACAACGCCAACTCCGAGATGGAGGCGGCCATCTCCGCCGTCGGCAAGAAGAACATCGCGGGCGTCTACTCCGCCAACGACACCATGGCCGGCGCCATCATCACCGCCCTGAAGGCCGCGGACCTGAACATCCCGGTGACCGGCCAGGACGCCGAGCTGGCCGGTGTGCAGCGCATCGTCACGGGCGACCAGTACATGAGCGTGTACAAGTCGTACCCGAAGGAGGCGCAGACCGCCGCCGAGATGGCCGTCGCGCTCGCCAAGGGCCAGAGCCTGGACTCCATCGCCAAGGACAAGGTCTCCAGCACCAGCGCCAAGGACATCCCGTCCGTGCTGGTCCCGGTCGTGTCCCTCACGAAGGACAACATCAAGGACACCGTCGTCAAGGACGGCATCTACACCGTCGACGAGATCTGCTCCGGCAAGTACAAGGCCGCCTGCGACAAGCTCGGCCTGAACAAGTAAGCGGCACCCGGTCCTTTCCCGGCCGCCGGCGTTCGACCCCTGAACGCCCGCGGCACGGACGACGACCGGCCGCACCCCCGCTCCTCCGGCGCCCCGGCGCATTCACACAGCCCCGCAAGCTCGGCCCGGGGTGCCGGACGGAACTCCCTCCCCCCAAACTTCTGCACAACCTCCCGCCGGGTCAGGCGGCGAAGGAGATGGTTCACGTGTCCGCTACGCCCGTGCTGGCGTTGCGCGGGGTCTCCAAGCGGTTCGGTGCCGTTCAGGCGCTCACCGACGTAGAGCTCGAGATCCACGCCGGTGAGGTGGTCGCCCTGGTCGGCGACAACGGCGCCGGAAAGTCCACGCTGGTCAAGACGATCGCCGGCGTCCACCCCATCGACGAGGGGGCCATCGAATGGGATGGCAAGCCCGTGTCGATCAGCAAGCCGCACGACGCCCAGGCACTGGGCATCGCGACGGTCTACCAGGACCTCGCGCTGTGCGACAACATCGATGTCGTCGGCAACCTCTTCCTCGGCCGTGAGCTGAGGAAGTGGGGCGTGCTGGACGAGGTCGAGATGGAGCGCCGCGCCCGCGAGCTGCTCACCACGCTGTCCATCCGCATCCCCAGCGTGCGCATCCCGATCGCCTCGCTCTCCGGCGGCCAGCGCCAGACCGTGGCCATCGCCCGTTCCATGCTCGGCGACCCCAAGCTGGTCATCCTGGACGAGCCCACCGCCGCCCTCGGCGTCGAGCAGACCGCCCAGGTGCTCGACCTGGTCGAGCGGCTGCGCGAGCGCGGCCACGCCGTCATCCTCATCAGCCACAACATGGCGGACGTGAAGGCGGTGGCCGACAAGGTCGCCGTCCTGCGCCTCGGCCGCAACAACGGCGTCTTCGAGGTCAAGTCGACCTCGCAGGAGGAGATCATCTCCGCCATCACCGGCGCCACCGACAATGCCGTGACCCGCCGTGCCGCGCGCACGTCCAGCGCGAACGGGGAGGCTTCCCAGTGAGCATCGACAAGACCTCCGCCACCGACCCCGGCACGACGTCCGCACAGGACGCGGCCCCGGTCGAGAACCCCGAGGCCGCCGCCGCCGCGGTCACCGCCGTCGACCCGCGCCTGCTGGTGCAGGAAGAGGGCCTGCTCGGCTACTGGAACGAGTTCAAGCGCAAGATGAAGGCCGGCGAGCTGGGCTCCCTGCCGGTCGTCGTGGGCCTGGCGATCATCTGCGTGATCTTCCAGGTGCTGAACTCCAACTTCCTGTCCGCGCAGAACATCAACGACGTGACGATCACGATGGTCGGCACGGGCATGATCTCCGTCGGCATCGTCTTCGTGCTGCTGCTCGGCGAGATCGACCTCTCGGTGGGCTCGGTCAGCGGCGCGGCCAGCGCCCTGATGGCCGTCCTCGCGGTCAACCAGGGCTGGCCCGAGTGGGCGGCCGTCCTCCTCGCCATCGCCGCCGGCGTCGCCATCGGCGCGCTGCACGGCTTCTTCTTCGCGGTGCTCGGCGCCCCCGCCTTCGCCGTCACGCTGGCGGGCCTGCTGTTCTGGCTCGGCTTCATGCTGAAGGTGCTGGGCGAGGACGGCACGATCAACCTGGACGGCGAGGGACTGGTCGCCAAGCTGACCACGTACTACTTCTCCGACATCGCCGCCGCCTACGGGCTCGCCGTGATCGTCGTCGCGGTGTTCTTCCTCACCTCCTTCCTCGGCAACCGGCGCCGCGAGGCCGCGGGCATCCCGGCCCGCCCGCTGAGCGACACGGTGCTGCGCACGGTGCTGCTGGCCGTGGTCGCCTTCGCCGCCGCCTACATGTACAACCAGTACAAGGGCCTGCCGCTGGCCACGGTGATCTTCCTGGTGTTCCTGGTCGCCACCGACTTCCTGCTGCGGCGCACCACCTACGGCCGCAAGGTCTTCGCGCTCGGCGGCAGCGTCGAGGCGTCCCGGCGCGCGGGCATCAACGTCACCGCGGTCCGGATCTCCGTCTTCGCGATCTCCGGCGGGTTCGCCGCGATCGGCGGCCTGTTCCTGGCCTCGAAGATCGCCTCGGCCAACCAGAGCGCCGGCACCGGCGACCTGCTGATGAACGCCATCGCCGCGGCCGTCATCGGCGGCACCTCGCTCTTCGGCGGGCGCGGCCGGACCTGGAACGCGCTGCTGGGCGTGCTGGTGATCGTCTCCATCCAGTACGGTCTGCAGCTCCAGTCCATCGCGGAGCCGGTGAAGTACATGATCACCGCCGCCGTTCTGCTGACCACCGTCGTGATCGACTCCATCACGCGCAAGACGCAGAAGACCGCGGGCCGCGCCTAGCGCCCGCCCGCCCCAGGGGCGCGGAACGACCGCGTGACCGGCCCGTCGTGGCCGGTCACGCGGCCGACCGCGCCCCTTCGGGGTGCCCGTCGGGCCCGGCATTAGACTCGGGCGAGCCCGGCAACAGCTCGATCAGCTCTAGTTCAAGGAGGCACGGGTGCCGCTGCTGACCCGCATCAGGGGACCGCGCGATCTGGACCGGCTCAGCCTGGAGGAGCTGGACCAGCTGGCAGAGGAGATCCGTACCTTCCTCGTCGACGCCGTCTCCAAGACCGGCGGCCACCTCGGCCCGAACCTCGGTGTGGTGGAGCTGACCATCGCCCTGCACCGGGTCTTCCACTCGCCCGAGGACAAGGTGCTGTGGGACACCGGCCACCAGTCCTACGTGCACAAGCTGCTCACCGGCCGGCAGGACTTCTCCCGGCTGAAGATGAAGGGCGGCCTGTCCGGCTACCCGGCGCAGTCCGAGTCCGAGCACGACGTCATCGAGAACAGCCACGCCTCCACCGTGCTCGGCTGGGCCGACGGCATCGCCAAGGCCAACCAGCTGCGCCGGCGCGATCACCACGTCGTCGCCGTCATCGGTGACGGCGCGCTCACCGGCGGCATGGCCTGGGAGGCGCTCAACAACATCGCCGAGGCCAAGGACCGCCCGCTCGTCATCGTCGTCAACGACAACGAGCGCTCCTACGCCCCGACCATCGGCGGCCTCGCCAACCACCTGGCGACCCTGCGCACCACCGACGGCTACGAGCGCTTCCTCGCCCGGACCAAGGACATCCTCGACCGCACCCCGGTCGTCGGCAAGCCGCTGTACGAGACCCTGCACGGCGCCAAGAAGGGGCTGAAGGACTTCATCGCCCCCCAGGGCATGTTCGAGGACCTGGGCCTGAAGTACGTCGGCCCGATCGACGGCCACGACATCGAGGCGCTGGAGTCCGCGCTGGCCCGCGCCAAGCGGTTCGGCGGCCCGGTGATCGTGCACTGCCTGACCGAGAAGGGCCGCGGCTACCAGCCCGCCCTCCAGGACGAGGCCGACCGCTTCCACGCCGTCGGCAAGATCCACCCGGACACCGGGCTGCCGATCAGCTCCTCCGGCGCCGACTGGACCTCGGTCTTCGGCGAGGAGATGGTGAAACTGGGCGAGGAGCGCGAGGACATCGTCGCGATCACCGCCGCCATGCTCCAGCCGGTCGGTCTCGACAAGTTCGCCAAGCGCTTCCCCGACCGGGTCTACGACGTCGGGATCGCCGAGCAGCACGGCGCCGTCTCCGCGGCCGGCCTCGCCTACGGCGGGCTGCACCCGGTCTTCGCCGTGTACGCCACCTTCCTCAACCGCGCCTTCGACCAGGTCCTCATGGACGTGGCCCTGCACAAGTGCGGGGTGACCTTCGTGCTGGACCGGGCCGGGATCACCGGCACCGACGGCGCCTCGCACAACGGCATGTGGGACATGTCGATCCTCCAGGTGGTGCCCGGGCTGCGGCTGGCCGCGCCGCGCGACGCCGACCAGGTGCGCGCCCAGCTGCGCGAGGCCGTCGCCGTCGAGGACGCGCCGACCGTGGTGCGCTTCTCCAAGGGCGCCGTCGGCCCCGCCGTACCCGCCGTGGGCCGGGTCGGCGGCATGGACGTCCTGCGCGAGCCCGGCACCGACCGGCCGGACGTCCTGCTGGTCTCCGTGGGCGCCCTCGCCCCGATGTGCCTGGAGATCGCCGCGCTGCTCGACAAGCAGGGCATCTCCACCACCGTGGTCGACCCGCGCTGGGTCAAGCCCGTCGACGAGGCCATGGCCCCGCTGGCCGAACGGCACCGGGTCGTCGTCACCGTCGAGGACAACAGCCGGGCCGGCGGTGTCGGCTCCGCGATCGCCCAGGCCCTCAGGGACGCGGGCGTGGACGTACCACTGCGCGACTTCGGCATCCCGCCGCGCTTCCTCGACCACGCCTCGCGCGCCGAGGTCATGGCCGAGATCGGGCTGACCGCGCCCGACATCGCCCGCCAGGTCACCGGGCTGGTCGCCAAGCTCGACGGCCGGTTCGAGCGCCCGGCCGACGCCGTGGACTCCGTGGAGACCGCGCGCGACTAGCGAGCGCCCCCCCCGCAGGCCGGTCCCGCCGCCTCCCCGGTGGCGGAACCGGCCTGTTTGCGTGAACCTGCCTGTGCCGGGGCAAACCGCACCACCGGCCCTCTCGATCATGTCGAGGCCGGCAAGCGTGGGAGGTGGGTTCGTGAGCAGCACGCTGTTCCGGACGAAGAACGTCGAGCAGTCCATCCAGGACACCGAGGAACCCGAGCACGCGCTCAAGAAGTCGCTGTCCGCCCTCGACCTGACCGTCTTCGGCGTCGGTGTCATCATCGGCACCGGCATCTTCGTCCTCACCGGCACGGCGGCGAAGAACACCGCCGGTCCCGCGGTCTCGCTGTCCTTCGTCATGGCCGGCGCCGTCTGCGCGCTCGCCGCCCTCTGCTACGCCGAGTTCGCCTCCACGGTCCCGGTCGCCGGCTCCGCCTACACCTTCTCCTACGCCTCGCTCGGCGAACTCCCCGCCTGGACCATCGGCTGGGACCTGGTGCTGGAGCTGGCGCTCGGCACGGCGGTGGTCGCGGTCGGCTGGTCCGGCTACATCCACTCGCTGCTCGACAACTGGGGCTGGCACCTGCCCGCGGCGCTCGGCGGGCGGGACGGCGCCACCGGCTTCGGCTTCGACATCCTCGCCGCCGCCCTCGTGCTGCTGCTCACCGCCATCCTCGTCGTCGGCATGAAGGTGTCCGCCCGGGTCACCTCGGTGGTCGTCGGGGTCAAGGTGGCCGTCGTCCTCGTCGTGATCGTCGCGGGCGCCTTCTTCGTCAAGGGCGCCAACTACGACCCGTTCATCCCCAAGGAGCAGCCCGCCGTGGCCGGCGGCAACCTCAAGGCGCCCCTGATCCAGCTGATGTTCGGGTGGGCCCCCTCGCACTTCGGGGTCATGGGCATCTTCACCGCCGCCTCCGTGGTCTTCTTCGCCTTCATCGGCTTCGACGTCGTCGCCACCGCCGCCGAGGAGACCCGCAACCCGCAGCGCGACGTCCCGCGCGGCATCCTCGGCTCCCTGGTCATCTGCACCGCCCTGTACGTCGCCGTGTCGATCGTCGTCACCGGTATGCAGAAGTACAGCTCGCTGTCCGTGGAGGCGCCCCTCGCCGACGCGTTCAAGGCCACCGGGCACCCCTGGTACGCGGGCCTGATCAGCTTCGGCGCCGCCGTCGGACTGACCACCGTGTGCATGATCCTGCTGCTCGGCCAGTCCCGGGTGTTCTTCGCGATGAGCCGCGACGGGCTGCTGCCCCGGTTCTTCTCCCAGACCCATCCGAGGTTCCGCACCCCCTACCGCTCGACCATCCTGCTCGGCGTCGTCATCGCGGTCGTGGCGGGCTTCACCAGCCTCAGCGAACTGGCCGAGCTGGTGAACATCGGCACCCTCTTCGCCTTCGCCGTGGTGGCGCTCAGCGTGATCATCCTGCGCCGCACCCGCCCCGACCTGCCCCGGGCCTTCCGCACCCCGCTGGTCCCGCTGGTCCCCGTGCTGTCGGTGCTCGCCTCGCTGTGGCTGATGCTGAACCTGCCCGCCGAGACCTGGCTGCGGTTCGCGCTCTGGATGCTGATCGGTTTCGTCGTCTACTTCCTCTACGGCCGCTCGCACAGCCGGCTCGCCCTGCGCGGGCCCGCCCCGCCCGGCGGGACCCCGCCCCCGCCCACCTGACCGGCGGCGACACCCCCGGCACCCGTATGTCCTTCGCCGCCAGGCGCCAGGGCCCCCGATAGCGTGCCGACCATGTTCGCCGCCCCGCTCGCCCCCGCCCGGACCACCACCACCCGGACGGCGTACTGGACGCGGCTGCTGCCCCTGCTGGCCGCGCTGGCCTGCGTCACCCGGATCCCCTCCTTCGTCCGCCCGCTGTGGAACCCCGACGAGGGCTACCTCGCCGTCGAGGCCCGGCTGCTCGCCCAGGGCGGCCGGCTCTACGAAACGGTGGTGGACCGCAAACCCCCGCTGCTGCCCTGGCTGTACGAGGCCGCGTTCGCGCTGTGCGGCTCCGGCTCCCTGTCCCCGCTGCGGATCCTCGCCGTGCTCGCGCAGCTGCTCACCGCCGTGCTGCTGGCCTCCCTGGCCCGGCGCCACTGGGGCGGCAAGGCGGGCCGCACCGCCGGGGTGCTGTATCTGCTGGTGTCGGTGGGGCTGAACCCGGAGGACGCGCAGGCCGCCACGTTCGAGGTGTTCATGCTGCCCTGGACGGCCGCCGCCGTGTGGTGCGCGGACCGGGGGCGCTGGGGTGCGGCCGGCACCGCCGTCGCCGCCGCGTTCCTGACCAAGCAGACCGGCGGTGCGGTCTTGCTGCCGGTGCTCTGGCTGCTGCACCGGCGCGGTGCCGTCCGAACCGGCCTGCCCCGGCTCACGGCCGGGTTCGCCGCCCCCGTGCTCGGCGCGGCGCTGCTGACGGACCCGGCCGGCTTCCTGTTCTGGACCGTGACCGGCTCCGCCGCCTACGCCGGCGTCTCCGGCTCCCCGCTCCACATCCTCGGCCGCGCCCTGGCCAACACCGCGCTCCTCGCGGCCGCCTTCGCCGGGCTGCTCCCGCCGATCGCACGGGCCCTGCGCGACCCCCGCGCCCGGGCGGCCGAGCCGTGGCTCTGG